>CAZYZA010000014.1:0-43436 GCA_964651415.1 uncultured Desulfovibrionaceae bacterium | reverse complement strand
TTAGGCCGCGATGAAAAAACAGAAGATCCACGGCGAAATCGCGTCCTCCGACCTGCAGGGGAAATTCGCTGCCCACAAAGCAGAAATCACGTCCGAGTTCGATCAGGAAATCGCGCAGCCGTTGCAGGAGTCCTTGGTGCAGGTCGGCTTCCGTGTGCCCCAGCGGTAGGCTCAGAAATTCAACTAAGTAGCTGTCCTTAAAGAAGCCTTTTGCTTCCGGATGAATTTGTGACACCAGCGGTGTCACAAATGGCGGGTGCAATACTGTTCGTTCGAAAAGGGCCGCTTTGAACTGTCGTTCCAGTTCCCGCTTGGTCCACTGTTCACGGGCTGCCAGTCGCAGGTAGAATTCCCGCTCCTCGGCGCGCTTGCTCTGATTCAGAATGATCAGGTTGTGGGTCCAGGGCCGTTGGCGGGTCAGGGCCGCCAATGCGGCATCATCATGGTAGGCTTCGAAAAAATATCTGGATTGCCACGCTCCTTGTGGTCGCTCGCAATGACGGAAAACTCACAGGTCGTCATTGCGAGGAGTCATCGACGAAGCAATCCATGCTTGATCATTACCGGTTTGAATTAAAAGCAGCGCGACGAGTGCAGTCATCATCAGGGCAATTCCTTCACGGTGACGCCCAGAATTTCCGCCAGCTTGGCGCGTTGCGCCTCGGTGATGGGGCGCTTGCCGGTTTCCATCTGCGAGATGTAGGCTTGGTTCAGGCCCATGGCTTTGGCCACGGCGGCTTGGTTCAGGCCGGCGGCCTTGCGCAGATCGGCTAGAGTGCGGGTGCCCGCCTGTGTGACCGGGGCGGATGGTGAAGTGGATGCGGCAGTTTTCGACGCGGGCGGTGTTTCCGCTGGTGCCATGTCCGCAGGCTCTGGCCGTGTGGACTCAGGCTGAGCAGAGATTGGAGCTGTGACCTTACGCGGAGTCCGGGTGCGGCGGGCGCGAGGTGCCGCCGGTTGCGCGGCGCGAGCGGCACGAATGCGCTCCAGCATCTCTGCGGCCGGTTCGTCGTTCGGGTCCTGCGGAACCAGTTCGCCGCGAAAGGCCTTGGCCAGCACGGCGGGCGTCAGTCGGTCCGCCTGCTCGCGGGCCGCACGGTACTTGGCTTCCAGAGCGTCGGCATGGGCGAAAAGGGCTTCGACGCGGCGGACGATTTCGTGTTGTTCTGATATTGGAGGTAACTGCATTTCAAACTTATTTAAAGAAACGCCCGTCAAATGCTTAATCGTTGTGCCCGTAAAAAGAGTTTCAAGAGCGCCTGAATCTGCGGCAACCTTAATAGAAAAAAAGCGCCGGATGGCGCTATTTTTATGCTGGGGCCGGAAGCAGGGTTCATCCGGTTATTCTTCAAACTGCCCGGTGCGCAGCATGACCAGGGTGCAGGCGTGCTGCCAGGGGATGCCGGCCTGATCCAGGGCCTGTTCCAGTTCCGGGGACTCGGTGCCGGGGTTGAGGATGACGCGGCCGGGCTTTAAGCCCACGATGGCGCCGAGCATCTGACTGCTGCGTTCGGGGCCGACGTACATGGCCAGGGTGTCCACCGGGCGATCAATGCTTCCCAGGTCCGCAGTCACGGGCAGGCCTTCGATTTCCTTGCGACCGGGCGTGACCGGGATGACCTCGTGACCGTAATCTTTGAGCATGCGCACGGCCTGGTTGGAATATCGTTCGGGCTTGTGGCTCGCGCCGAGCACGGCAACTGTCTGCGACATGCGGTCTCCTAATTGGCCGGCTTGCGGCTGACCATGACCTTGGCCGGACGCAGGAGGCGTTCTTTCAGGGTGTAGCCTTTCTGCAGCATCTGGCAAACCGTGTTTTCGTCCAGGTCGTCGCGCTCGACCTGGCTCATGGCCTCGTGCCTGGCCGGGTCAAAGGGCACGTCGAGTTCGGCGATCTGTTCCAGGCCGTGCTTCTTCATCGTGTCGAGAAAGATCTTCATGGTCATTTCCACGCCCATGACCAGGTCCTTGCAGGCCTCGTTCTGCTTGCCGTGGGTCAGGGCCAGGTCCAGATTGTCGATGACCGGAATGATTTCCTCCAGAATGGCGGACGTGGCGAACTTGAAATATTCGTCCTTTTCGCGCTGGATGCGCTTCTTGAAATTCTCGCTGTCGGCCAGGACGCGCAGGTTCTCTTTTTTCAGTTCTTCCAGATCAACCAGGGCCTGGGCATACTGTTCTTCCAGGGTCGGTTCCTGGATTTCTTCCGCGGGTGCTTGGGTATTCAATTCCTCCGGGGTGGTCCCGTTATCCTTGTTGGACATGAAAAACTCCTGATCCTTGAAATATTTGAAAATTCGTTTCACGAAGATCCCTAGAAACGGGATTTGAGGCACTGACTAAGTATTTGGGCCGCAAAGTCAACCATGGGCACGATGCGGGCATAGTTCATGCGGACCGGTCCGAGCACGGCCAGGGTGCCCTGACTGACGTTGGAGGAGGCAAAGGCGCTGTAGGACGAGGTGACCAGCGAACAGCCCGACAGGCCCGGCATGTCCTGTCCGAGGCGGATGGACACGGATTCGCCGCTGCTGGTCTTGTCCAGCAGTTCGAGCAGACGGGAACGCTCTTCGATCAGGCGCAGCAATTCCTGGATGGTGTCCAGTTCCGTGAATTCGGGCTGCCCGGCAAGATGGCTGGTGCCGCCGACAAACACATCGGGCTGGGTGTCGTCGGCAATGGCCTTGGCCGCCAGCTCCCAGGCGCGTCGATACGCGTCCAGGGTCTTCTGGGCGCTGTCCAGCTGACGGATGATTTCGGCCCGCACCTCCTGGGTGGTGCGGCCTTCGAACAGGCTGTTCAGGTAATTGCCGTAGGTCACGAGGTCGTCGGCGGTCAGTCCGTGATCCGTGTGCAGCAGCCGGTTGCTGATCAACCCGCCCTGCAGCACCAGAACGGCCATGATCATGCCCGGTCGCAACAGGACAAAGTCGATCTGACGCCAGCGGGCCAGGTCTTTGCGCGGGGCCATGATCACACAGACCTGTCGTGTCAGGGTCGACAGAGCCTTGACCGCGCGGCGCAACACCTGGTCCAGATCGCCGCCGGCTTCGGGTTGGATGTGTTCCTGCAGACGGGACTGGTCCCGGCGCGGCAGCGGCCCGTGCTGCAGAACCTGATCAAGATAGTAGCGGAAGGCCTGGATGGTCGGCACGCGTCCGGCTGAAGTATGGGGTTGATGCAGGAAGCCTTTTTCCGTCAGTTTGGCCATGCACTGGCGTAGAGAGGCCGGGCTCAGGCCCAGGGGGCGTCTGGCCGCGATGGTCTGGGAGCCCACGGGCTGGGCCGTGTCGACGTAGATGTCGACAATGGCGGCCAGGACGCTGGTCTCGCGTTTGCTGAGAATCATGTTCCGGCCTCGATGCGGGAGAACAGAAATTCGCGCAGGGCCTGGACCCAGGGTCTGGGTGTCAGGCCGGTGGCGGCCGTGAATTTGTCCATGTCGAGGACAGAGTAAAGGGGGCGTTGGGCCTTTTGCGGGTACTCGGCCGATGTAATGGGCTTGATCCGGCAGGGCAGATCGGCGCAGCGCACGGCTTCGGCGGCCAGTTCGCACCAACTCGCCTGGCCGGCATTGGCCAGATGGAAAAGGCCGCCGGCTCCACTTTCGACCAGGGCCAGGGAGTTGGCGGCCAGGTCAGGAGTGTGGGACGGACTGCCGACCTGATCGTGGACCACGGACAGTTCGGGTCGCTCTGCGGCCAGCTCCAGAATGCGGGTCACGAAATTGATCCGGCCCGGCCCGAACAGCCAGGAGGTGCGGATGATCAGCAGGTCCGGCAGATTCAGGGCGAGCAGTTCGCGTTCGCCCTGGAGCTTGGTCTGTCCGTAGACCGAGCGCGGGTCCGGTTTGTCCTCGGGAGTGTACGGGGTGCTTTTCTTGCCGTTGAAAACGAAATCCGTGCTGTAATGCACCAATTTTGTCCCGGTATGGGCCACGGCCTTGCCCAGGATCAGCGGTAATTGGCGGTTCAGGCGAGATGCTTCGGCCGGTTCGTCCTCGGCCTGATCGACTTTGGTGTAGGCCACGGTGTTGAACAGGACATCGGCCTTGGTCGCCTCCAGCTGCCGTTCCACGGCCGGTAGATCAAAGATGTCCAGATCGTCTCGGCCCAGGGCGTGCACGGTCCAGCCACGAACCTGCAGGGTCGAGGTCAGGGCCTGTCCGAGCAGTCCGGTCTTTCCACCCAGCACAATGGCGGTTTTCATGTTGTCCTCGTTCCGTACCACGCATCCATGAACTGGCGATAGGCCCCGCTCTGTACTTCGTCAAGCCAGGCTCCGTTGGCCTGGTACCAGTCCAGAGTCCGGGCCATGCCGTCTTCGAACGTGACCTGCGGGGTCCAGCCCAGATCGCGGGTGGAGCGTTCAAAGGCCATGGCGTAGCGACGGTCGTGGCCGGGTCGGTCGGTGACGTAGGTGATCAGGCTTTCGTCCTTGCCGGTCAGGCGCAGGATGGTCCGCACCACCTCCAGGTTGGTCCGCTCGGCGTCTCCGCCGAAATTGTAGACCGCGCCGGGTTGGCCTTTGAAGAGGGTGGCTTCCACGCCCAGGCAGTGGTCCAGGACAAAGATCCAGTCGCGGACATTGAGTCCGTCGCCGTAGACCGGGATGGCCTCGTTTCTGGACGCCTTGAGGTAGACCAGGGGGATGAGTTTTTCCGGAAACTGGTACGGGCCGTAATTATTGGAACAGCGGGTGACCATGACCGGCATGCCGTAGGTGTGAAAATAGGCCCGGGCCAGCAGATCCGAGGACGCCTTGGACGCGGAATAGGGCGAATTGGGGGCCAGGGGAGTGTCTTCGGTGAACTGCCCGGTGGAACCGAGGGTGCCGTAGACTTCGTCGGTGGAGATGTGCACGAAACGGGGAATTTCGGCCCGTCGCGCCGCTTCCAGCAGATTCTGGGTCCCCAGGACATTGGTCGTGATGAACGGAAACGGATCGCTGATGGATCGGTCGACATGGGATTCGGCCGCGAAATTGAGCACCGCGTCAAAGGGAAAACGACGCAGCAGTTCCGGAACGAGTTCCTGGTCGCAGATGTCGCCATGGACAAAATGGTAGCGTCGGTCCAGGTATTCGGCCTCGACATCGGCCAGGTTGCGGCGGTTGCCGGCGTAGGTCAATTTGTCCAGGTTGACGATGACCATGTCGTCATGAGTGGCCAGCATGTGCTGAATGAAGTTGGAACCGATGAAGCCGCAGCCTCCGGTCACGAGCAGATGCATATGTTTCTCCGGGCTTCCTTTCTTGACGGAAGCGGTTTTGAAAGCCAAGTGGATGAGGTGCTTGCGGCCCCCTGTGGAATCGACGCGGCGCGAAAATACGCAAAGAGAACCCAAGATGCAAATTGTCCTCTACGAACCAGAAATCCCACCCAATACCGGGACCATCGCCCGCCTGTGCGCGGCGACCACGACCCGGCTCAATCTGATCGAGCCCTTGGGGTTCAGCCTGGAAGATCGCTACCTGAAGCGGGCCGGGCTCGATTACTGGCCCCATGTCGATAAACGGATCTGGCCGTCCTGGGCCGAGTTTCTGGCCGGCCGCGATCCGGGCCGAATGGTGTACACCAGCGCCCGCCAGGGAGTGGCCTATCACCATTTTGCCTTTCATCCCGACGACCTGATCGTACTCGGGCCGGAAACCCGCGGCCTGCCGCCGCAGGTGCTGGAGTCGGCCGAGCACGTGGTGCGCATGCCCATCTGGGGGCAGGTCCGCAGCGTCAATCTGGCCAATGCCGCTGCCGTGATTCTCTACGAAGCCTACCGGCAGACCGGTGAACTGGACCGGCGTGAAAAAATGAGCTGAGAGCGCCAAGGAGGACTGCGTGCTGGATGCCATCTATGCCCTGCCTTTTGATCTGTCCCTGCTGATTTTTCTGCTCGGCTGCGTGCTGCTGGATCTGCTCTTTGGCGACCCTCAGGACTGGCCGCATCCGGTGCGCCTGCAGGGGTGGGCCTTGAACCGCCTGGAAGCCTGGGCCAGAGGGTTTTTGGCCGGGCCGGGCATGGGCGGTCTGCTGGCGGCGGGGGTGATGGCGGCAGGCAGCGCCGGAGTGGCCTGGGCTTTGACTTCCCTGCCTCTTCTGGGCGAACTCGCAGCCCTGTATCTGGGGTACGCGGGTCTGGCCCTCGGCTGTCTGCTGCGCGAGGTGGAGCGGGTGCTGGTCCTCCTGGACAGCGGGCGTCTGACGGCGGCCCGCGTGCATCTGGCCGGTTTGGTCAGTCGGGATACGCAGGGCATGGACGAGGCCGAAGTCTGTCGTGCTCTGGGCGAGACCCTGGCCGAGAATTTCAACGACGGGTTCGTGGCCCCGTTTTTCTGGCTGTCCATCTTTGGTCCGGTCGCCCTGTGGGGCTACAAGGCGATCAGCACCATGGATTCCATGTGGGGCTATCGCACCGAGGCTTTTGAGCGGTTGGGCAAGGCTGCGGCCAGGACTGACGATATCCTGGCCTGGATTCCGGCCAGGCTGTCGGCGGTTTTCATCTGGTGCGCCGGTCTGCTGACCTTGCGGCCGGTTTCCTGGTCCCGGATCGTGACTGAGGCCCGGACCATGGACAGCCCCAACGCGGGTTGGCCCATGAGCGCTGCGGCCCATACAGCCCGTGTCTCCATGGGCGGGCAGACCAGCTATCACGGTCAGATCAAGGACAAACCACTTCTCGGTCCGCCCGACCTGGCCTGGTCCTCCGATGCGGTCCGCCGCTTACGCCGGGTGGTGATGCTGGCCGCGGCCCTGGCCACCCTGACCCTGGCCGGCCTGGGCAGTACGCTGGCGTGGTGGGGGCTGGGGTAGGGCGGGAAAATCGGGCGAAGTAGTTTACCCCGGCCATGATTACGGCCGTCCCTCCCATCTGGCCCAGTTGCCGCTGGGCAGGTCCAGCACGTCGTCTCCGCCGCGCAGGAGCATTTCGCCGCAGGCCAGGTTGCCGGGCCCCAGGGTCTGGCAGAGGAGGTTTTGGAGGACAATGGGCGAAAAACCCGGCGTGTGGGAGGTCAGAATGACGAAAAGCGGGGTGTCGCTCAAGACCTGACGGACCAGATCCAGGGTTTCCTGCACGTTCTTTTCAATCTTGTAGAGCTCGCCGCGCTTGCCTCGGCCAAAAGACGGCGGATCAAGCAACACGCAGTCGTATTTGCGGCCGCGCCGAACTTCTCGTTTCAGAAAAGCGCCCACGTCATCGACAATAAAACGAATGCCCCGGTCTTCCAGCCCGTTCAGAGCCGCGTTGCTTCTGGCCCATTCGACCATGCCTCTTGATGCGTCGAGGTGGCAGCACTGGGCCCCGGCCTTGGCTGCGGCCAGGGTCGCGCCGCCGGAATAGGCGAAAAGATTCAGGAATGCGGGGGACGTGGACCGGGTGCTGCCGGCCTCTGTCACGGTTTCGGCGATCCAGGACCACAGATCCAGGGTTTCGGGAAAAATGCCGAGGTGGCCGAAATCCGTGGTCGAGAGGCGCATGCGCACCCCGCGTACGGTCACGGTCCATTCCTCGGGCAGACGCTCGCGGCCGTGCCAGTTCAGACCGTCCTTGCGGTCAAAGGATGCGGTGGCGCTGTCCCATAACTGTGGGCTGCGGGGTTCCCACACGGCCTGGGCGCAGGGTCTGGCCAGGATGACCGGCCCAAAGCGCTCCAGTTTGCGGCCGTTGCCGCTGTCGAGAAGTTCGTAATCATCTGAATGCATGCTGGCTCCAAGCAGGAAGACCCCTCCGGGCGGTTGCCTGGAAGGGTCTTTGCGTTCGTGGTGGGCGATACGGGATTTGAACCTGTGACTTCCACCGTGTGAAGATGGCACTCTCACCACTGAGTTAATCGCCCGAAGTGATGAGCGTTTAGCCCCGGCCAGCCGGAACTGTCAAGGGCTTCCTTCGGTCACAGGTTTTTCTGCAGTTCCAGAAAGGCATGGGCTTCGGGGGCGAAATGACGGTCCCCGCTCATGCCGGTGATGCGCAGAAAGCCGAGTCTGGTCCAGAAGCGCAGGGCGTTCCAGTTGCGCAGCGCCACGCCGACCCTGACAACCTGCAAGGGACACCGGCGCAGCAGGCTTTCGAGCTGAAGGTAGATTTCCCGCCCCAGTCCCTGGCCGTGCACGTCCGGGTGCAAGAAAAGTTGGCCGATGTAGGCGATGCGCCGTGTCGGATATCCTTCGTAGACACTGAGCAGGCCGACTGCCCGTCCGGATTCGCAGGCTTCAAGGATGAGATTGTGCAGTCGGCTGGGATGGCCTTGGGGCGGAAGATTTTGACGATGAACAAAACGGGCGGCCAGAACCTCCGGGTCGTGTTCGCGGTCCAGGAGTTTGAGCAGAGGGGCATTGGCGGAAAAGACCGCCCTGATGTCAGGCTCGTCCGTTGTTTCGGCGACTCTGGCAGTCAGCCGGGCGGAGCGAAATGACAGCGTCATGGCAACGCCGGCCCCAGCCGCCTAGTCTCCCAGTTCCCTGCTGCGTCTGGTTGCGGCCAGCACGGCCTGGCTGACGGCAAACTTGAAGCGGTGTTCGTCCAGGGCGTTCAGTCCGGCAATGGTCGTCCCGCCGGGGGAGGTGACCATCTCCTTGAGCAGGGTCGGGTGGGCGTCATCGGCTTCGGCCATACGGGCTGAACCGGTAATCAGCCCCTTGACCATCTGGGTGGCTTGCGGCCTGGTCAGGCCCAGGGTCAGACCGACGTCGATCAGCGCTTCCATGAAGGCGTAAACATAGGCCGGGCCGGAGCCGATCAGACCGGTGTAGGCGTCGAAAAGTTTTTCCGGCAGCACGTGGGCCTGGCCGATGGAGGCGAAAATTCCCGTGACCAGGTTTTTGATGTCGTTGGTCAGCAGATCGTGATCAAAGCACAGGGCGTAAACGCCCAGACCGACCATGGCCGGAGTGTTGGGCATGACCCGGACCACCGGACATGTTTTCCCGGACCATTTGATCAGTTTTTCCAGGGTGACGCCGGCGGCGATGGAAATGACGCAGGTTCCGGGCCGAAGGACCTGGGCCAGGTCGGTCAGCACATGACGCATGACCTGGGGCTTGACGGCCAGGAGCAGCAGGTCGGCCTGTTCGGCCACGGCCCGCCCCGTTGGGAGTACGGTCATGACGTCGGTCAGCTTGTCCCGCGTGGCCTGGCTCGGATCAAATCCGAGCAGCTCGAAACCGCCGGCCGGGGCAAGTCCCCGGGCAATGGCTCCGCCCATGTTCCCCAGCCCGATGAACCCGAATCGTTTCATTATCCCACCAGTTCCAGTGCGTTGAAGAAGTATGCGATTTCCACGGCGGCCGTGTCCGGCCCATCGGAACCGTGGCAGGAGTTCTTTTCGATGTCCAGGGCGTACTTCTTGCGGATGGTGCCTTCGGCTGCGTTGTCCTTGTTGGTTGCGCCCATCAGGTCCCGGTATTTCTGCACGGCGTTGTCGCCTTCCAGGCACATGACCACACAGGGGCCGGAGCACATGTAGTCGGTCAGACTGGCGAAAAAGGGGCGCTCCCGGTGCACGGCATAAAATCCTTCGGCCTGGGGCTTGGTCAGGTGGATCATTTTCATGCCGACAATGCGCAGTCCGGCGGCCTGGATCATGGCCATGATCTCGCCCTGCAGGTTGCGGGCGACGGCGTCGGGTTTGATGATGGAAAAAGTGCGTTCCATAAACTCTCCTTGGAATGATTTTTGGGCCTCCTATCCTCTGGGGGGCGAAAGTTCAAGGACAGGCGGAAAACTCGCAGCTGGTTGGTTGCGCAATGGAGTTTCGTGGGTCACATTCAAAAAGAAGGTGGTCTTTTGTGGCATTCTCGCGTAATGTGTTTGACGAGTCTTATCTACGAATGGAGGATAACATGGCACAGAAACGTCTGTATGAAATTATTTATGAAGTCAGTCGCACCGTGAATTCAAGCCTGGATCCAGGCGAAGTTTTGAGCCGCATCGCGGAGCAGGTCACCCAGGCCATGGGAGTCAAGGGCTGCTTTATCCGCCTGCTGGACCGCACGGGCAAGGTGTTGAAGCCGGCCGCTTATTACGGTTTGAGCGAGCGTTATGCCCAGAAAGGCGTGGTCGAGGTTGCCAAGAGCGGCCTGGACCGCGAGGCCTTTGCCGGCAATGTGGTCCAGATCGCCGATGCCGGAACCGATTCGCGCTTTCAGTACGGAGACGAAGCGGCCAAGGAAGGGCTGGTGTCGGTTCTGGTTGCGCCGATGTTTATTGAGGGTACCCGGCCCATCGGTGTGCTGCGGGTCTATACCGGCGAAAAACGGGAATTCGGCGCCGAGGACATCGGCTTTTTGCAGGCCATCGCCAACATCTCGGCCATTGCCATCGAGAATGCCCGCATGCACCAGACATTGAAGCGCCAGATGGAATTGATCAACGCCTACGACTATCAGGTTTTTGAAGATTAGGAGTGAAACATGGGAAAGATACGCATCGGCATCAACGGATTTGGACGCATCGGTCGCCAGGTGCTGAAAACCATCTGGCAGCACCACCGCGACAGCCTGGAAGTCGTGGCCATCAATGACCTTTTCGATACTCGCACCAACGCCCATCTGCTCGCTCACGACACGTCCTACGGTCGTTTTGCCGGCAGCATCGAAGCGGACGACGAAACCATTCGCGTCGGCGGCCAATGGGAAGTGAAGAGCTTTGCCCAGCGCGACCCCAAGCTTATCCCCTGGCGCTCCCGCGAAGTGGACATCGTCATTGAAGCCACGGGCATTTTCCGCACCGGACCCACGGCCGGTCAGCATCTGGAAAGCGGTGCCAAGAAGGTCATCATCACGGCCCCGTCCAAAGACGAGGACCTGACCGTGGTCATCGGTGTCAATGAGAAGCAGTACGATCCGGCCAAACATCACGTCGTGTCCAACGCGTCCTGCACCACCAACTGCCTGGCTCCGGCCGTCAAGGTCATGCACGAAAAGTTCGGCGTGGCCAAGGGCGTGCTGACCACGGTGCACGCCTATACCAATGACCAACGCATCCTCGATCTGCCGCACAAGGATTTGCGTCGAGCCCGGGCCGCCGCCTGCAACATGATTCCGACCTCCACCGGCGCGGCCAAGGCCGTGGCCAAGGTGTTGCCGGAAATGGCCGGTCGCTTTGACGGGTATTCGGTCCGCGTGCCTGTGCCGGCCGTGTCCCTGGTCGATTTTGTCGCTGTCCTCGAGCGCGACACCACGGCCGAGGAACTGCGGGCTGCTTTCAAGGCCGCGGCTGAAGGAGAACTCAAGGGTATCCTCGGGTATTCCGAGGCGGCCCTGGTATCGTCGGATTTTATCGCTGACCCGCATTCCGGGGTGGTCGAGGCCGACTTCACCACGGTCCAGGCCGGCAATCTGGCCAAGGTCCTGATCTGGTACGACAACGAATGGGGATATTCCTGCCGCGTGGCCGACCTGGCCCATCTCATGGCGCAGAAAGGCCTCTAGGCGATGCGCACCGTCGTGCGCGAAACAAAAAAGGCGGGCCTTGCGGTCCGCCTTTTTGCGTGGCGCGATTTGTTCCGCCAATCAGCGCATGAGGTAAAAACCAAGGTCGCCATCGTAGCTTTTCTGGTCGATATACTGGCAGCCGATGTAACGGCCGTTTAGGTATTTGACCCGAACTGCGCGGTTGATCTCGGAACGGCGGGAGTCGTCCAGGCGGAACGTGACCTTGATCATGTCGTTTTTGCTCAGGGAGTGACCGAGCAGGGTGGTAAAGCCGATGCCGTTGAGCGACAGGTTTTCCATCAGGAAGTCGCCGTTCTCGCCTGTTTGTGGATTGACGAACTGGCCGGCCAGCTGGACTTTCTTCCGATAGTACTGGCGGCGTTCCATGGCCTGCTTCTCTTCATTGAGCAGCAGAAATATGTTGGCGGCCACGTTGCGGAATTTTCGAAAACCCTGTGAGCCTGCTTTGCTGACCTGCGCGATGTTCAGGAGCGGCCCCACGTCCTCTTGGGAGCCGACACGGACATCGAAATTCACCGCAAAGTAGGGGAATTGGCGTGCGGCACTTTGCTGGGTGATTTTGGATGTGATGCGCTGCGCTACTTCCATGGCCGCGACACGGCCGGTGTTGGGCATGATGACCGCGAATCTGTTCGATTCGATCCTGCATGGAGTGTCAACTTTGCGGACATCCTCGACCAGGATTGAGGCAATCGTCTGAATGATCTTGTCGACCAAGGTTAGACCGTGTTCCTCGTTCAGTTCCCGGATTTTTTCCAGGGTCAGCAGGATGACGCTCGACGGGGTGTCGTATCGTTTGCAGACTTCGATCTCCCGTTCCATGTAGCGGCTGAAGGAACGCTTGTTGGGCAGGCCGGTCAGTTGGTCGGTTTCGGCCATGCGCTTCATGGCCTGGAAAAAATAGGCCCGCTCCAGGGCAACGGTCGTCACGTCGGCGATGGCCATGAGGTCGTTAAGATTGGATTGGGTAAAGGTGGCTTCATGGCGGGAATCAATGACTTCGAGCACCCCGTAGATCAGGTCGCCGCTTTTGAGCGGAACGGCCATGATGGAGGTGCTGTCCTTGGTCTTGGCGGTCATGAACTGGGTCGCAAAACGAGGGTCGACGGCCGTGTTTTCGATCAGCAGCGGTTCGCCGGATTCAACCACCCACCCGGCCAAGCCGGAGCCTTTGCGCAGCTTCTTTCCTTTGACCAGATCTGTTTTGTCCCCGATGACATGGGAGAAGGTCATGTCGCCTGTGTCCGGATCCACCAGCAGGACCGCGACGTGTTTCGGGCTAAGATACGTATCCACATGAACACAGATTTCCTCCAGGGTCTTCTGGATGCTGGTCGAATGGGAGAGCCCTCGGGTGATGCCCAGAAGGACTGCCATGCACGATTTTTGATTCAGCGGTTCCATGTTCTGCTCCTGGCTGCGGACGTGTCTGGAAAATATCATTTATCTCTTGGAGAAAAAGCACCTCTTTGTCAAATGTCTTGAATTTTACAGACAACGACGCTGTTGTCGCGTGTTTTTGCCCAATTCTCCAGTGCAGACAGCGTTTCCGGATAGGGATGACCGATGGCGATGGCTAGGCCGTTGCGTTTGGCCAGTGTCTCGGCCTTTTTGAGTTGCAGTATGATGGCGTGTTCCTTGGCGGTGTTGTCCAGGAATATGTGGCGTCGGTAATAGCGAGTGCCCAGTTGTCGGCTGACCTCGGAGACCACGCTCCTGGGGGTGGTCAGGCTGTCCAGGAAAAATTTCCCCTGCCCCTTGAGGTGGGCAAGGACAATGGTCATGGCCCGTGTGTCCCGGGTCAAGCGGGAGCCCATGTGATTGTTGACTCCGTCCACATCGGGCAGGCGTCTGAGGTTGTCGACCAGGGTTTGCTCCAGCTTGGCGGCGGACATGGACACCAGCAGAGATCCTGGCCCGGAATTGGCTTTGTGCGGGTAGCCTTCCGGCTCGCACGGCAGATGCAGGAGCAGTTCCAGATTGTTCTTTCGGGCGATGCCGGCCACCTCAACGGCTTTCGTATTGTGGGGGAGAACCGAGAAACTGACGGGGAAGGGCAGGCGGGCCAGTCGGGTTGCGGTTTTGGTGCTTTCGCCAAGATCGTCGATGACGATGACCAGTCTGGGAGCCGACTCCACGGGTTCGGTCTGCTCGGGCATGATCTGCAGGGGCAGAAAGATGTGGTGGGTTGGCGATCCCTGGATGGATATTTCCAGATCGCGCGGATTTTCATGCAGGGTTTTGAGGCGTGCGTCCGGAAGAAGCTGATCCAGATTCTGCTTGAGTGCAGCCAGAAACGGAAAGATGTCCTGGTCGAGATTCACGGTCAGGTTTTGGTAAAAAAATTCCTGTCCCTGATGGTAGCGGGCTTCCACTGCCTTGTGCCGGAGAATGTTCTGCGATTGGCCGAGGCCGGCCAGACTTTGCAGGATGGCCAAATCCACCAGGCGGACCTGGGCGTCGAAATCATCCTGCGGGGGCGTTTCGTATGTCGGCACGGCAACCGTCTGCGGTGAGTCGGGGCTTGCTGCGGCGGGTGGGCGCTGCGAAATCGTGTTCGGGGTCACCGGCTGTTTGAACTGTGGTCCGGTGTGCGGCTTCGGCGTCGCGTCCTTTGTCGTGGCCGGGGGTGTCGGCCCGGTTGGCGGTTGCACCGGTAGGCGCAGCACAAGCAGGAGGGTCAGGGCCGTCAAAAGAATAACCCCGGCCCAGGCCAGGGTTTTGAAGATCGACAGTCCGGAGAAGAATGACTTGGCCTTCTTCCCCTTGCGTTTTTTGGGAGGCATAGTGGTCTGGAATGGGGCGGCCAGGCCGCCCCGTGTCTGTTTAGTTGGAAAGCTGCATCAAGCGAGGCAGGGATTTGACCAGACTCAGACCCATGCGCAATTGATTGTCTCTGGCCAGTGTTTCCTGAATATCCTGCTCTGCTGTTCCGGGAGCCGCGTCGCCATTGGGATTGTCCAGGTGCTTGGAGAGGTTGGCTTCGCGGAAATCGTGTCGCTCGCCGGCATCTTCGGTGACCGCGACAAAAGGCAGGTCGATATCGGGCTCAATGCCTTCGGCCTGGATGGAGCGGCCGTTGGGCGTGTAATAGAGGGCGATGGTCAGCTTTACGGCCGATCCGTCGGACAGGGGCATGATGGTCTGGACCGAGCCCTTGCCGAACGTGCGCTCTCCAACCAGCACCGCGCGTTTGCGATCCTGCAGGGCTCCGGCCACGATTTCCGACGCCGATGCCGAGCCAGCATTGATCAGCACCGTCACCGGACAGGTCACGTCCGTGGACTGCTTGGACGCGACTTCGTCCCGGCGGCTTTTGGGATCCCGACCCTGAGTGTAGACGATGAGGCCGTCGCGAAGAAATGTATCCGCCACGGAGATGGCCTGGTTGAGCAGGCCGCCGGGATTGTTGCGCAGATCAAGGACAATGCCCTTGAGTTCCGAGCCGGCGGTGTATTCGCGCAGTTTGCGATGCAGATCTTCCGTGGTGTTGGCCTTGAAGTCCGTCAGGCGTACATGCAGGTAGCCGGGTTCGAGCTCTCTGATTTTGACGCTGATCAGCGGGATGATGCCCCTGACAATGGTCACCTTTTCCGGGGCGCGGGAATCCTGTCGCAGGATGGTCAACTCGACTGGTTGGCCTTTGGGGCCACGGATTTTGGACACTGCGTCTTCCAGGGTGATGTCCAGGGCCGAAACACCGTCGATTTCCAGAATGGTGTCACCGGCCTTGAGTCCGGCTTTGTCCGCCGGCGTGTCCTCGATGGGGGCGATGACGGTCAGCCGCTTGTCGCGCACGCCGATTTGAATGCCGATGCCGCCGAATTCTCCCTGGAATTCCTCCTGCATCATCTTGAATTTGGCGAGGTCGATATAGGTGGAATGTGGGTCGATGGAATTGAGCATGCCCTGGATGGCACCGTGGATCAAATCGGTCCGGTTGACTTCCTGGACATAATTTTTTTCGATCAGATCCAGCACCTGGCTGAATTGCTTCAGAGCCTGATAATGATCCGTGTCGCGGGCCTGGCTGGAAGAAGCGGTGCCGCACAGGGCGGCCAGAAGAATCATCGTGCCAAGAATATGGCTCAGACGCATGATGTCCTCCCTAAGGGAATGAGGAGAAAATGTTAAAATCACGGGAGTGTGGACGTTAGTGTCAGGGGCGGATCAGACGCCAGGCGAACGCATGTCATCCCGATTGTAACCATTTCAAAGGATTAATGGCTTTTTGCCGAAAACGCAATTCAAAATAAAGCCCGTTGCCCTCGGCCGCGGGATAGAAGCCGCTGACGCCGATCTGCTGCCCGCGCTCCACCTCTCGGCCCACGGGCAGGGGGGCGTCGGACAAAAAGGCATAGAGGGAATAATAGTCCTCGCCATGAAAGATGATGACAACCTGGCCAAAGCCTCGGAGCTGGTCGTTGTGCACAACCTTGCCCCAGGACATGCTGCGCACCGGCGTGCCTGCGGGCAGGGACAAGCCCACCCCGTTGCTGGGCGGATTGCCGTTTGGCGCGAAAGTCGTCACGGTTTTGCCTTTGGCCGGCCACGATAGTTTGCCCTGCAGCTTGGAGATCTGCTTGGACGACTGCAGGCTGATTTGATGGCGCAATTTACCGATATCGGTCATCAGGCCCTGAATTTCTTTTTCGCTTTGGGCCTTCTTTGTCCGGACTTCTTTGATCTGCTTGTCGAATTGGGATCTCTTCGCGTCCAGGTCGCCCCTGGATTTTTTGATTTTTTCGGCCTGTGCCGCCACCTTGGCCGCATTCTGTTCCAACACGACCTGTTGATCGGCCATGACCTGGGTTTGGCGCTCAATTTCAACGCGCAGCTTCTGGGCTTCGGCGTACATGGCCGTCAGCCATTCTTCCTGCCGGTTCGATGCGGCCCATTCTTCCGGCGAAGCAAAACCTTGCTCCCTGGCCGTGAGGTAGATGGGCCAGAGTGTCTGCATCAGGGCGGCCAGGCTTTGGGTCGTTTTTTCACGTTCCGCGAGCATCACGGACAGGGCTTCGGCGCCGGCGGCCTGTTCCTTTTTCAGCTCGGCCAACTCCGCTTCCAGCTTTTTCAGGGACGCGGCAGACTCCTTGATGGCGCCTTCGAGTTTGGCCAGGTCCTTGTGCAAGGCCTTTTCCTTGTCGGTCAGGGCCTGAATTGCTTTTTTCTGGGCGCTCAACTGCTTGTTCTTGTCGGCCATCTCTTTTTCAAGGGATGCCCAACCCGGGCCGGCCGACAGGACGAAGCCTGCGATCAGCAGCAAGGTCAAGATCGAACGGCAAAGCAGCGGGGGGAGTGTCGGGCGGCGCATGGGTTGAGGGATGATGCTTTTTATCCCGCAGGTCAAGGGTTGCCGTGGTCCAGAAAGGGCCCCAGGGGGCAGGCCCGGCAGTTTTGATGGTTGCGCCGACACCAGGTTTTGGCAGTACGGACGATAAGGGCATGAAATTCATTGAACAGCGCCGGATCGTGGGGAAGAGAATCCATGAAATAGGTCTGCAGTTCTTGGTAGCGGGCATTGCTCGGCACAAGATTGTGGCGGCTCAGTATGCGCAGTGTATAGGCGTCGACAACAAAGACCGGAAAGCCCAGGGCATAGAGCAGGATGGAGTCGGCAGTTTCCGGGCCGATGCCGCTAACCTGGAGCAGGCGGGGGCGCAGCATGGCCGGATCCCAACTGCTCAGGCGCTCCAGTTCGAGATCGCAGGTCTGGCGGAGAAACGACATGAAATGGCTGATGCGTCGGGCTTTTATCCGGAAAAATCCGGCCGGTCGGATCAGCTCTTCAACGCGCTCCAGGGGCAGGCTGTCCAGTCTGGCCGGGTCCAGTAACTCCCTGTCTCTGAGATTGGCCAGGGCCTTTTCGACATTGGTCCAGTTCGTGTTCTGGGTCAGAATGGCGCCCAGGGCGATTTCAAACGGAGTTTCCCCCGGCCACCAATGACTGGGACCCAGGGCTTCCAGCATGGCGTCATGGTACTTGAGGAGCAGGAGGTGCCGGTTCATGTCCGGAAAACAAGCAGGCTCCAATCTCCGGCCCGGCTGATGTCCGGTTGCGGCAATCCTTGGGCCGTGTAAGCCTGGGCCACGTGTTCGGCCTGTTCGTTCAGGATGCCCGACAGCACCAGGATGCCGGGTCGGGCCAGACGCGCGGCGATGTCCGCGGCCATGTCCACCAGCGGATGGGCCAGGATGTTGGCCAGGATCAGGTCAAACCGCTGCTCCGCCGGGATCGTGTCGATGCTGCCCACGCCGAGGCGCAGGCCGGTTTCGACCCTGTTCAGGATGGCGTTTTCCACGGCGTTGTCCACGGCCACCGGGTCAATATCCAGGCCCGTTCCGTTCAGTCCGAGCTTGACTGCGGCAATGCCCAGAATGCCCGAGCCCGTACCCAGGTCCAGAAAGGTCTGGCCGGGCTGGAGGCTGCCGTCGGCCGCCAGGCTGTCCAGGGCGCCCAGGCACAGGGCCGTGGTCTGATGATGGCCCGTGCCGAAGGCCATTTTAGGCTCGATCAGGATGGGCTCTGCGGTCTGCGGCTCATCCTTGAGCCAGGCCGGGAGGACAACGAATCGCGTGCCGACGGGAATGGGGGTGAAGTATTTTTTCCAGGCGCTGGTCCAATCTGCATTGTCCACGGACGAGACGCTGACGCTCAGGCCGGGGCAGGCCGCCGTCAGGGCCGCTTCGGTTTCAACCGATTGTTCGGGCCGGTCGAAGTGCACGGTCAGGCGGCGCAGTCCCTGGACGTGGCCCAGGTCTTCCCAGCCCCAGGGCGTGTGCAGGTACAGCAGCCCGGTCACAAGGTTTTCGTGTTCCGGGGCAAAGGCAAGATCGAGTCGGGCGAGTTGGGTGGTCATGGGTATAAGCCTGTGCGTGCGAGTGACGCTATTGGTGGTGTTCGGGAACTGCGGGCCGGCTGTGGAAAGCCCGGCCCGCGATGACAGACAATCAGCAGGAAGCCAGAATGGCGTCCAGGGCCTGGACAAAGGCCTCCAGTTCGTCCCGGGTGATGACCAGCGGTGGCAGCAGGCGCAGGACCTTGTCCTGGGTCAGGTTGAGGACAAATCCTTGATCCAGCAGCCGACGCCAGATATCGCCGCCCGGCGTGGTCAACTCAATCCCGACCATCAGCCCGTGCACCCGGATCGCGGCGATACGTCCGGGATGGTTCGCCCGCACGGTTTCCAGCCGTCCCCGCAGCCAGTCGCCGGTCTCGGCGGCCTGACGGCAGAGATCGTCACGTTCGATGATGTCGATGACCTTGGCTGCCACCGCGCTGATCAGGGCATTGCCGCCAAAGGTCGTGCCGTGGCTGCCCGGAGGAAAGCCCTTGGAGACCTCTTCGGTGCACATGACCGCGCCCATGGGCAGGCCGCCGGCCAGACCCTTGGCCACGGTGACGATGTCCGGGGTCAGGCCGAGATGCTGATGGGCCCAGAATCTGCCGGTGCGGCCGACGCCGGTCTGAATTTCGTCGACGGCGAGCAGCGCCCCGCGCGCCCGACACAGTTCGGCCAGGGACCGGACATAGTCGTCGGGCAGGGGAATGACGCCGCCTTCACCCTGGATCATCTCCACCAGCACCAGGGCTGTGCGGCTGCCGACAGCCTTGTCCATGGCCTGCAGGTCGCCAAAGGGCACGGTGATGAAGCCTTCCGGCAGGGGGCCGAAATTGGTCTTGATCTTGTCCTGTCCGGTGGCCGTGAGGGTGGCCAGGGTCCGGCCATGAAAGGAGCCGCTCAGGGTCACGATCTCCGGGCGTTCCTCGCCCCGACCTTCACGCATGTAACGCCGGGCCAGCTTGATGGCCCCCTCGTTGGCTTCAGCTCCGGAATTGCAGAAGAAAACCCGGTCCAGGTGGCATGTGGCCAGGAGCTTGCGGGCCAGAGCAACCTGCTCTTCCTGGTAGAACAGGTTGGAAACGTGGATGAGCTTGCCGGCCTGGGCCGTGATGGTCGCCACCAGCTCGGGATGGGAATGGCCGAGATTGCAGACCGCGATGCCGGACAAAAGATCCGTGTAGACCCTGCCCTCGGGGGTGACCAGCTTGGTCCCTGCGGCCCGGTCAATGGCCAGGGGGTAGCGGGCGTAAGTCCGGCAGAGAGTGGCTGTTTCGCCTTCCTTGATCTCGTCGCTGTTCATGGGGGGCTCCTGTGAAATGAAAATATGGTTAGAGAGCGCCGGTATGGCCGAATCCGCCGGCTCCGCGTTCAGTGTCCGAGAGGGTGGACTGCGGCAGGATTTCGGCCCGGACAATGGGTTGAAAAACAAGCTGGGCGATGCGCTGACCCCGGGTCACGGTGCGTGGCTCGGCCGAGGTGTTCAGCAGGCTGACCAGAATCTCTCCCCGGTAATCAGGGTCGATGACGCCCACGCCCTGGCTGACGACCAAGCCGTCGCGGGTGCCCAGGCCGCTTCGGGAATAGACAAACCCGGCCACTCCCGGCATCGTGCATTCCACGGCAATGCCTGTGGGAAACCGGTGTCGTTCGCCGGGAAGGATGACGATTTCCGCTTCGTCCATGCAGGCCCGCAGGTCGATGCCGGCCGAGCCGGAAGTGGCGTAGCCGAATTTTTCCGGCGGACAGACTGCCGAGAGAAATTTGACCTTGACGGGGATCGTGACATTTTCGGGACAGGGATTCATTTCCGCTCCGTGGAATGCTAGGCTCTGAGCCGGATCGCTAGCCGTGATCCATGTTTGAAAAATTGTTTAGGGGGTTTTATGCAACCGCTTCATGTTTATACCGTCGTGCCCAAGCTTCCTGAAAAGCTGTTGCCGCTCAAGGCCCTGGCATCCAATCTTTATTTTTCCTGGCAGCACGAGATCGAGGACTTTTTCGCCCAGATGGACCGGGAATTGTGGGAAAAAAGCGAACACAATCCGGTCTGGTTCCTGAACCACCTGCCCCAGGGCACGCTGGAAGAACTGGCAGAGGATGAATTCTTTCTGGAGCGTCTGTCAACCATTACGGCCGGTTTCAGCAAGTATATGGGCAAGTCCAGCCCGTTGACCGGACTGACGGCCCAGGATTCCGGACCCGTGATCGCCTATTTCAGCGCCGAATACGGCATTGCCCAGTGTCTGCCCGTGTATTCCGGCGGACTCGGCATCCTGGCCGGGGATCACCTGAAATCCGCCAGCGATCTGAATGTTCCTCTGGTCGGCGTCGGGCTTTGCTACCAGCGCGGTTTTTTCCGCCAGTATCTGACCCATGACGGTTGGCAGCAGGAGCGCTATCAGCCCAACGATTTTGAACAGATGCCCCTGTCTCTGGTGCTTGATCCGGACGGTCAGCCGCTCAAGGTGCGCATCTCCATGCAGGACCGGCCTCTTTTTTTCCGGATCTGGCGGGCCGACGTGGGCCGGGTGCCTCTTTTCCTGCTCGACGCCAACATCGCGGACAACAGCGCCGAGAATCGCGAACTCACTTCCCAGCTTTACGGGGGCGATCTGGAAATGCGTCTGCGGCAGGAATACCTGCTCGGCATCGGCGGTGTCGTCGCCCTGGAGGCCATGGGCCTGGCTCCCCGGGTCATTCATATGAACGAGGGGCATTCGGCCTTTGCCGGCCTGGAGCGCATCCGGATTCTGATGCAGGACCGGGGACTGTCCTTCGAAGGCGCTTCGGAACTGGTGGCCCAGAGTTCGGTTTTTACCACGCACACTCCGGTGCCGGCCGGCAACGATCGCTTTCCGCCTGAACTGATAGCCTTGTATTTTCAGGAATACGCCGCAAGCCTCGGCCTGTCCTGGAAAGTGTTTTTGGCCCTGGGGCGGGAAAATCCCCGCGACGACCACGAGCATTTCTGCATGACCGTCCTTGCCCTGCGCCTGTCCCGCTTCAACAACGGGGTCAGCCGCCTGCACGGCAAGGTTTCGCGGCACATGTGGTCCAGCGTCTGGCCGCAGTATCCCGAGGAGGACGTGCCCATTGCCCACATCACCAACGGCATCCATTTTCCGACCTGGGTCGCCCCGGAGATGTCCATGCTCTACGACCGGTTTCTGGGTCAGTCCTGGCGCGAGGACCCTGACTGCGAGCGGATCGGTGACAAATTCGCGTCTGTGCCGGACATCGAGTTGTGGCGGACGCACGAACGGTTGCGCGAACGGCTGGTGGATTTTGTCCGCCGCAGGCTGCAGCAGCAGATTCTGTCCCGGGGCGGCCGCAGTTGGGAATTGGAAGTGGCCGACAACGTGCTCAACCCCGAGGCCCTGACCATCGGTTTTGCCCGGCGTTTTGCCTCGTACAAGCGTGCCTACCTGCTGCTCAAGGACGATGACCGGCTCCTGCGCCTGGTCGGCGACGCGTCCCGTCCGGTGCAGTTCATTTTTGCCGGCAAGTCCCATCCCCGCGACAACGAGGGCAAGAAAATCATTCAGGAACTGATCAGTCTCTGCCAGTCCAAGGGCTGCCGTCAGTCCATGGTATTCCTGGAAGACTACGACATGCAGGTCGCCCGGTATCTGGTTCAGGGTTGCGATGTGTGGCTGAATACGCCGCGCCGTCCCCTGGAGGCCTGCGGCACCAGCGGGATGAAGGCCATGGCCAACGGCGTGCTCAACCTGAGCACCCTGGACGGATGGTGGGACGAAGCCTGGCAGCCGGACAACAGCGTCGGCTGGGCCATCGGCAACGCCGAGGAATACGACGACGTGGAGTATCAGGATTTTGTCGAGAGCCAGACATTGTACAATATCCTGGAAAACGATGTGATTCCGCTTTTTTACGAGCGTAGCCACGGTTCGTTCCCGCGCCGCTGGGTGCGTCGGATGAAACAGGCTCTCCGATCCCTGGGGCCGATTTTCAACGGCCACCGCATGGTCGAGGAATACACCAAGCGGGCCTATCTGCCGTCCAACATCAGCTACGGCAAGCTGGCCGCCGACAGTTACCGGCCGGCCATGGAACTGGCCGAATGGCGCATGAAGCTGCTGACCCACTGGAGTGGCCTGGGCATCCGCAACGTGCAGTGCAATACCGCCCATGAACTGTTCGTCGGCGAGGGGCTTGAGGTCAGCGCCGAGGTCCTGGTCCATGGGGTCGGCATCGAGGACATCCGCGTCGAGATCTACACCGGCCCCCTGGATCATACCGGAGGGTTTGCCAGTCGCTCGACGTTTTCCATGAGCCCGGACGAGCGGACCGTGGACGGCTGGTACGTGTACCGGGGCAAGGCCATGCCCTCGGCCACGGGTAAGTTCGGCTTCACGGTGCGCATCCTGCCCCATCATCCCCTGCTGCGCGATCCGCACAGCCTGGGTCTCATCCACTGGGCCGGCAGATCCGGAACGCAGCCCGTCGAGTAGCGGTCATGGGAAAAAAGACGGAGCGGGCCGATCTGGTCGTGGTCCGGCAGGGCCTGGCCGCGACTCAGGATCTGGCCGGCCGGTTGATCATGGCCGGTCAGGTCTTTCAGCTTGGGCCCGGTGGGCGGGCCCTGGTCGACAAGCCCGGCCGGCAACTGCCCCGCGAAGCGGTTTTGGAGCTCAAAGAGGGCGGGCGGTTTGTATCACGCGGCGGATACAAACTGTTCTCGGCCCTGGAGCACTTCGGTCTGGACGTGACCGGGTTGGTGGCGCTGGATGCCGGGGCCTCGACCGGCGGGTTCACGGATTGTCTGCTGCAATGCGGCGCGGCGCGGGTTTATGCCGTCGATGTCGGCCACGGCCAGCTGCATTGGAAGCTGGTCACGGACCCACGGGTCATCAATCTGGAGCGGGTCAATCTGCGTCTGGCCGGCCCGGACCTGTTGCCGGAACAGGTCGACCTGATCGTTGCGGACTGCTCGTTCATCTCTCTGCGTCTGATTCTTCCTCCGTGCCTGGCCTTGCTGAAAGACAAGGGCCTGATCGTGGCCCTGGTCAAGCCGCAGTTTGAACTGGACCCAAAGTACGCGGTCAAGGGCGTGGTCCATTGTCAGGAGGCCCGGCTGCGGGCAGTGGAGGACATCGGCCTTTTTGCCCGGGAAACCCTTGGCCTGACCGTGCATGGCTCCGTGCCCGCCGGGATCAAGGGTCCCAAGGGCAATCAGGAGTACCTGCTGTACTTGTCGCGTTAACCGGGCTTTGCCAAGCGGGGTCGAAGCAGGTACAACCCGGCTCCACGCCAGTCACCTTCAACCACGATAGAAAGATGCCCGACAGATTTCTGACCGAAGCCCGCAGAGCCAAACTCCGCCGAGTGCTGGACAAACGCCAGCCCGACCTGACCCTGGTCCTGAACAACATCCACGACCCGCACAACGTTTCCGCCATCCTGCGCAGTTGCGACGCCTTTGGGGTCCTTGGCATTCATCTCTACTACACCAAGGAAAAATTTCCGGCCCTGGCCAACAGCTCTTCCGGATCGGCCAAAAAATGGATCGATCTGATCCGGCACCGCGAGGCCGGGGCCATGATCGCCGCTTTGCGCGGTCAGGGCATGCAGATTGTCGGCACGGGTTTCAGCCCTGCGGCCCGTCCGCTCATGGACTGGGATTTCACCCGGCCGACCGCCATTATTCTCGGCAACGAACACCGCGGCATGGACCCGGACGTCAAAGTCCATGTGCCCGACGAGCTGTTCATTCCCATGTACGGCATGGTCCAGAGTCTGAACGTGTCCGTGGCCGCGGCCACCATCCTCTACGAGGCCATGCGTCAGCGGCGGGCCGCCGGCATGTACGACGCCAGCCCCATTCCCGGGCCGCGGCGGGAGGAAATCTACGCCGATTGGTGCAAGCGGGGCAAAGACTATTAGCCGGGGCAAAGGCTCCTGGAGACAATGATGGCAGGCAATACTTTCGGCACCATTTTTCGGTTGACCACTTTCGGCGAATCCCACGGCCCGGCTTTGGGCGGAGTGATCGACGGCTGTCCGTCCGGCCTGGAACTGGACGAGGCCCTCGTACAGCTGGAGCTGGACAAACGTCGGCCGGGACAGGGCGGTATCGCCGCCACGGCCCGTCAGGAAGCGGATGCGGTCCGTCTGTTGTCCGGCGTGTTCGAGGGCCGGACCACGGGTACGTCCATCGGCTTCGTGGTCGAGAACACGGACCAGCGCTCCCGGGACTACGGAGCCATCAAGGATCTGTATCGTCCCGGCCATGGCGACATGACCTATGAGGCCAAGTACGGGGTGCGCGACTATCGCGGCGGCGGACGGTCCTCGGGACGGGAGACCGTGGCCCGTGTGGCGGGCGGAGCCGTGGCCGGAATTTTTCTGCGCACTCTGGACATCGACGTCCGGGCGGCCTGCGTCGAACTGGGCGGGATCGCCGCTGCACGGACCGATTTGGCCGGGGCCGACGGCCGACCTTTTTTTGCCGCTGATCCCGATGTGGTTGCACGGTGGGAAGAACGGGTGCGGACCGTGGCCGGTCAGGGCGACACCCTGGGCGGCGTGGTCGAGATCCGGGCCTCGGGCCTGCCGGCCGGACTGGGCGAGCCGGTCTTTGACAAGCTGGACGCCCGTCTGGCCTATGCCCTGATGGGTGTCGGCGCGGTCAAGGGCGTGGAGATCGGGTCCGGCTTTGCCGCAGCCGGGATGCGCGGCAGCGAAAACAACGACGCCATGAACCCTGCGGGATTTGCGTCCAACCATGCCGGAGGAATCCTGGCCGGTATTTCCAGCGGCCAGGAGCTGGTGGCCAGGGTGGCGGTCAAACCCATTCCGTCCATTGCCCTGGAGCAACGCACCGTGGACCGGAGTGGGCGGGAAGTGACTGTCCGTGTCGGCGGTCGTCACGACATCTGCGCCATTCCGCGCATCGTTCCGGTGTTGGCGGCCATGGTCCGCCTGACTCTGGCCGACATGGTGCTGCTGCAAAGGCGGTTGGAGCAGGATTGATGGACGTCTCGCTTGGGTTTGTGCTCAAAAAGGCCCTGGGCCTTGCGTTCATGCCCCTGACGGTCTGTCTTCTTTTTTTTCTTACCGGCCTTGTCTACCTTTTGCTGCGCCGTTCGCGCGACGCGGTGGCCCCTTTTGTCATCGGTTCGGTGCTGCTGTACATCTTTTCCCTCAACTCCGTGGCCGGTTATCTGATTCGTCCCCTGGAGTCGGCCTACCCGTCTCTGGACGTGGCCGCTGTGCCGGCGGCGGGCAAAGGAGTGAAGTGGGTGGTCGTGCTCGGTCACGGCCATTGGACCATGCCCGGAGTTCCGGCCGCGGCCATGCTTTCCGACGCGGCCCTGTATCGTCTGGTCGAGGGGGTGCGCGTGGCCAATGCCTTTCCGGGGGCTGTGCTCGTCCTGTCCGGCGGACGCTACCGTGACGAACAGAGCGCGGCCCAGGTCATGGCCGCGGCAGCCCTGGGGCTGGGCTTTGATCCGGGCCGCATCATGCTTTCGGATCAGGCCTTGGACACCCACGACGAGGCCATGCACCTGAAGGACATGATCGGCGCGGACCCCTTTGTGCTGGTCACCTCGGCCTCGCACATGACGCGCGCGGTCAAGCTCTTTCAGAAGCAGGGGCTCTCCCCCGTGCCTGCGCCGACCCATTACCGACACAAGGGCGAACCCGAACTCTTTCTGCCCCATCCCGGCAACATTTTGACCTGTCACATGGCCGTGCACGAGTACCTGGGCCTGACCTGGGCTTTTCTGCGCGGACACATCGGTTTTGATTATCCGTGATCGATATCCTGCCGACCCTGGCCCTGAGCACCCCTTGTTCCAATCCGTCGCGTCGGACATTGCGGGCATGGTCCCTGGTGCTGTCCAGCCGTGGAGTGCTGAACCGCATTGACGGTGAGCGCCTGCTGGTTGCCCCAAAACTGGCGGTTGTCGCCGCGGCCGAAATTGAAGCCTACGAATGGGAAAACAAGCCCTCTGTTCCCTTGCCCCCCTTGCCCGACAATACCTGGGTCAGTCTGGCGATTATCGGCCTTTACGTGCTGGCCAACGCCTGGCTGGACGGGAGCGGGCTGGCCGTGCGTCTGGACTGGCATCTGGCCGGCCGGGCCGACGCGGCCCTGATCCTGGCCGGACAGTGGTGGCGATGCGTGACGGCCCTTTTCCTGCATGCCGACGCCGGACACCTCCTGTCCAACATCGCCGCCCTGGCGCTCCTGGGCACCATGCTCGGACGCAGGATCGGATCAGGACTGACCTGGTTCTTTTTCCTGGCCACCGGGGCTCTCGGCAACGCCCTCAATGCCTGGGCCCAGGCCCCGGATCATCTGAGCGTGGGCGCGTCGACCGGTGTTTTCGGGCTGATCGGCGTGCTGGCCGGCGGGGCCGGGGTTGTCGGGTCCGAGCGGCGGGCCGGGATCTTTCTGCTGTCGGCCGGATTCGGCTTCAGTCTTCTGGCCATGCTCGGCGCTGGGGAGGAGCGGATCGACCTTGGCGCCCATCTGTTCGGCCTGCTCTGCGGCTTGCCGCTGGGGCTTTTGGTCGGCCGCTGGCGGGGGGCTGTCGGCTGGAAGGGCGTCTTGAATGTTCTTGCCGGGGCGGCGGCCATCGTGGTGACGGCCCGGGCCTGGAGCTTGGCCGTGAGTTTCTGATCAGGCCGGGGGTGCGTTTTCCGGCATCGGCGCGCCGCAGGACGATGCCGAGCGTCGGTCGCGGACAAAGACGTTGCCGGGAATGGACTTGGCGTAACTCTTGATCTGGGCCGCCTTTTCACCCAGGGTCTGCAGGCAGCAGGGCCCGGCGCAGTCGACGATGCCGATGGACACGGAAATGAGCGGAAAACGCTGCTCCACCCCGTCCCTGGCCTTGCCTTTGATCCACCCCAGCTCACGGTCCTTGGGATGATAATGGTAGGGAATGAGCCGTTTGAAACAACGGGTCACGGCCAGGCAGACGCGTTCGGCCGTTTCGGGAGAGGCGATGGCCACGAAATCGTCGCCGCCGATATGGGCCAGAAAATCCCCGACCTGCCCGTGTCTGGCCACGGCCCAGGCCATGATGCGTCCCAGAAGCAGGATGACCAGATCGCCGTCCTTGAATCCGTAAACGTCGTTGTAGACCTTGAAGTAGTCCAGATCGGCGTAGAGCATGCAGAAAGGTTTTCCCCGGCGCATGCGGGACTCGATTTCCTTTTCCAGAGCCACGTTGCCGGGAATGCCGGTCAGGGGATTGGTGCCCTTGGCCATTTCCACCTGGACCTGGGCCAGGGTGGTCAGCATCTTCTGGACCGTGACCACTCCCAGCAGCAGGCCGCCGCGGGTGACGATGACCTCGTCGTACGCTTTGAGCATGGCCCGGGTATTGGCGTTCTTGGCCACGGATTCCACGGGCTCGCGTTCGTCGACGATCATCGGCGACGGGTCCATGATCACGGACACGGGTTTTTCGGCATAGAGTGCCCGGCCGTAGAGGCTGGCCAGGTGTCGATCCAGGCTGTACCCCATGACCAGGCCCACGGGCCGGCCGTCGTCCTCCACCACCACTCCGGTCAGAGCCGGGTTCATGGCGAAAATACGCTGCACGGATTGCACGGGAGTGCGCGGGGTCACGGATACGGCTTGCTGCGCCAGCTGACCGATGGGGATGGAGCAGGCCAGCCGTCCCAGGTTGTCATGGCCGATAGGGGTTAATTCTTTGATATTGATCGGCGTTTCCGATTTGGGAAAATTGGGGCGGCTCAGGAAGTAGCCCTGGCCGTAATGGACTCCTGTTTCGATCAGGGCCTGGGCCTCGCCTTTGGATTCGATGCCTTCGGCAATGATTTCGGAGCCGATGCGGTCGGCCAGGGTGACCATGGTCTCCATCAGGGCGCGACGCACCGGGTCCTTGTCCATGTCGCGGACCAGAGACATGTCGACCTTGATGAAATCGGGCTGAAGGGCGGCGATGGTCGACAGGCCCGAGTACCCCGTGCCCGCGTCGTCGACAGCGATGCGAAAACCCTGGGCCCGGTAATGGTCCAGGGTTTTGTGGAAGAGGGTGAAGTCTTTGATCGAGTGGCGTTCCGTGATTTCAAAGACGATATTGTCCGGCTGCAGACCATGGCGCTGCAGCAGTTCCAGGGTTCTGCCGGGGGCAAAGGCCTGGTCGACCACGGTGCGGGGGTGGATGTTGAGGAACAGGCGCTGCCCCGGGGCGAGCAGTCCCACATTTTCCAGCGCCTTGCCCCGGCAGGCCTGCTCAAGGTCGAAGAGATGCCCGAACTGTTCCGCGAAGTCGAAAAGCATGGCCGGGGATTCCAGATCCGACCCCTGGGGGCCGCGAGCCAAGGCCTCCCAGGCCATGACCGAGCCGCTTTTGAAGTCGTAGATGGGCTGATAGAGCACGCGGATTTGTCCCTGGCGCAGGATGGAGCGAAACAGGGCGGACAGCCTGACGCCTTCCAGATTCATGGCGCCCTGAGCCATGCGCCGGGCGTCGTCCACGGTTTCGTGAAAGGTTTTTTCTCGCTCAGAGCCCACGGCCGGAGCCTGAACGGCAAAACCGGCCTCGACTTCGAACTCCCGACCCACGGTCGGTATGGTGTGTTTCCGCAGGGCGGCCTGGACCGCGATCTTCAGGCTGAATGTCTGGTCCATGGCCTGCGATTCGCCTGTGGGGCAAAGCTGCGTCATGACCAGGGCTTCTCCCGGACCAAGCAGCAGGGCCTGCCGCGATCCCACCCGGTCAAGGGTGTGGTGTCTGTTGAGAGTATCAATAAGAATGCGCTCCAGTTCCCCCGCGACATGGTCGCCGTACAGCTCTTTGCACAGGGTGTAGTCCTTGAGCCGAAAGATCATGATGCTCAATCCGCAATGTTCCCGCAGAAAATGACGCAAGGGAATGCTGGCGCCGCGAACGGCATGGTCTGATGGCTGATGTGAAGTCGCGAGCATGAATCGGTCCTTGTTGATGGGGAAAAACATAGTGGTCCATGCTCATAGGCCATGTTTTCGGTCGTTTCGCGACAGGTTTGCGACAAAACAGCGACACCGGGGCGTCAGGCGTGTTGTGTGACGTAAAGGCGGGTGGTAGCGGATGTTACAGGAATATCATGGTGCTGTCACAATTCTGTCACAACAGGTCTGTACCTCTTGCCGGGACGCTGGGGCCTTGCAAAGGTCTTGGACTGAACAAGGGGGACTCATGGCTCACAAGATTGTCGTCATCGAAGACGAACCGGATATCGCCAACCTGCTGGCCTTTCATCTGAAAACCAACGGCTACGATTGCTTTGTCGCCAAGGACGGAAAAAAGGGACTCATGCTGGCCCAGACCGAGCGTCCGGATCTGGTTCTGCTTGATCTCATGCTCCCCGGCATGAGTGGTACGGACATTTGCAAGATCCTCAAAAGCAATACCGAAACAGCGCACGTTCCCGTCATCATGCTGACGGCCCGAGGGGACGAGGTGGATCGCATCCTCGGCTTTGAGCTGGGGGCCGACGACTACGTCCTGAAGCCTTTCAGCCCACGGGAGCTCATGTTGCGGATCAAGACCGTCCTGCGCCGCAATGTCAGCGTCCAGCCAAAAGTCTCTCGTTGGCAGCGGGAGGGTCTGGTGGCTGATTTCGAAGCCTACTCCTTGCTGGTCGACGGAGAGGACGCTCACCTGACCCCCACGGAATTCAACCTGTTGGGGGAATTCATCCGGAGTGAAGGCAAGGTGCTGTCCCGTGAGCAGCTCCTGAGCAATGCCTGGGGCTATGAATTCGAAGGCTATTCCCGCACCGTGGACACCCATGTCCGGCGGTTGCGCAAGAAGCTCGGCCCCTACGCCGATTGGCTGGAAACCGTGCGGGGCATCGGCTACCGCATGAAACGCGAAAACCAGGCGGAATAGGATACGGCATGACAATTTCTTCTTTTTCCCTGCGCACCCGTCTGCTCCTGGCCTTTGGCGTCATTCTGCTGCTGGCTCTGGGCGTACCGGCCTATTACCTGCATCAGAATCTGCAACACACCCTGGAGCAGGAGGCGCGGGACAGCGCCCTGCGCGATCTGGCCACCGTGGACTGGATGCTGTCGCTGCGCTCGATGGACAGTCGGGACGAAGTGGCCGTCGCTCTGCGCGATCTGGCTGCGGGCATGGACATCCGCATTTCGTACATCGACCTGGACGGCCGCGTGCTGACTGATTCCGGCGTGTCCGAAGACCGAGTCGGTCAGATGGAGAACCATCTGGGTCGTCCCGAAGTGGTGGAAGCACTGGCCGGCGGCACGGGCATGAGTCTGCGTTACAGCGACACCCTGGCCCAGTATCTTCTCTACGCGGCCCGGACCACGGCCGGACACGGCGAACTGCCGCCGGGCGTGATCCGTATTGCCAGGCCGCAAAGCCAGATCCGCAAGACCGTGGACCGGTTGTACGGCCGTACGACCTGGGTTTACGGGTTCAGCCTGGTGCTGGCTTTCGGCCTGGTGTCGGTCAGTACCCGCCAGGTGGGCCGGGCCATTGCCGGTGTGGCCAGATCCGCGGCCGAGATCGGCCAGGGCGATCCGGGCAAGCGCATCCGCGTCTCTCCCAGCATCGAGCTGGTGCCGCTGGTCGGGGCCTTCAACAACATGCTGGAGCGCATCGAACAGAACGTGCGCATCATCACCAAGCAGAAGATGGAATCCGAGGCCGTCTTGAACGGCATGCAGGCCGGGGTGGTGGTGCTGGACGGAAGAGGCAGTATTTTGCGCGGCAACTACGCGGCCCAGGAGATATTTCCCGGTCTGCCGTCCTTTGCCGGCCGCAAACCCATGGAAATGGCTCTGATTCAGGATTTGCAGGACGCCTGCGACCAGGCTCTGGACAAGCGACGCAGCAGCGACTTTTCCCAGGTCAATCTGGTGATTACCCTTGGCAGCGGCCGGGTCTTTGACGTGTCCATTGTACCGATCAAGGGCGACGCTGAGCTTGGGGCCATCATGGTCCTGCACGACATCACCGAGATCAAGCGTGTGGAACAGGTCCGACGGGATTTTGTGGCCAACGTTTCCCACGAGCTGCGAACTCCGCTGACCTCCATCAAGGGATACGCCGAAACCCTGCTCGGCATTGACCACTATGACCCGGAACAGACCAAGTCCTTTCTTGGGGTCATCCTGCGCAACGCCAACCATATGAACACCATGCTCGACGAGTTGCTGCAGCTGTCCCGGCTGGAGCACGGCAAGCAACGCGTTGATCTGGTCTCGGTCGATCCTCAATCAGCCCTGTATTCGGCCTGGAAAAGCTGTCAGCCCCTGGACAGGAATATCGAGTTCATCAACGAAGTGGGCAGCGATGGATTGCATGTGCGGGCCAATTTCGAGCAACTGGTTCAGGTCTTTCGCAACGTGCTGGAGAACGCGGTCAAATATGTTCCGGCGGAAACCCCGGTCATTCGAGTCCACGCCCGCGAAAGCGGCGGTTTTCTGGAGCTGTGCATCGACGACAACGGTCCCGGCATTCCTGCCGCAGACCAGGCCAGGATTTTCGAGCGTTTCTACCGTGTGGAAAAGGATCGTAACAGTTCTGTCGGCGGGACAGGACTGGGGCTGGCCATCTGCCGGCATATTCTCGTCAACCATGGCGGACGGATAGCGGTACAGAGTCCGGTGCCCGAAACGGGAACCGGGTCGCGTTTCATCATCTCCTTGCCCCTGGCCGGGCAGGCTTCAGAGGAATAATCATGACAGAGACGGTCAAGATATCTGCAAAGAATATCAATTTTTACTACTCGGATTTCCACGCCCTGCAGGACATCACGTTTGACATGAACCTGCATCAGGCCACGGCCCTCATCGGTCCGTCGGGTTGCGGCAAGTCCACGTTCATCCGCTGCCTGAATCGCATGAATGATCTCATCGAAGGAACGCGCATCGAAGGGTCCCTGGTCATGGACGGCCAGGATCTGAATGCGCCCGATCAGGATGTGGTCGTCTTGCGGCGGAGGGTGGGCATGGTCTTTCAGAAGCCCAATCCGTTTCCCAAGTCTGTTTTCGACAATGTCGCCTACGGTTTGCGCGTCAACGGCGTGCGCGACCGGGAATACATCGACGCCAGGGTCGAGGAGAGCCTGAAACTGGCCGCGCTGTGGGACGAGGTCAAGGATCGTCTGGGGCACTCGGGGTTGAGCCTGTCCGGCGGGCAGCAGCAGCGACTGTGCATTGCCCGTTCCCTGGCCGTGGAACCGGAGGTGCTGCTCATGGACGAGCCGGCTTCGGCCCTGGACCCCATCGCCACGCAAAAGATCGAAGAGCTTATCCATGACCTGAAGACGAAGTTCACCATTGTCATCGTCACCCACTCCATGCAGCAGGCCGCGCGGGTCTCGGACCGGACGGCTTTTTTCTATATGGGGCGGCTGATCGAGGTCGGGCCGACGGACAAGCTCTTTACCCGTCCGGAAAATAAACAGACCGAAGATTACATTACCGGCCGTTTCGGCTGAGGCGTGTTGAGAGGAAGGTATTGTATCCATGCGACGGCATCGGAAGCCCGGTCTGTGCCCGGCAGAATGAACCTGGGTCAGGGCCGAGCAGACTTTTTTTTGTCTTTTCTTGTTAAGGAAGTGAACTATGTACACGCATTTGCATGAAGAAATCGAGACGCTGAAGCTCAAGGTCCTGAAGATGGTCGCCCTGACCGAGGATGCTGTCAGCAAGGCGATCAGGGCCTATGTCAACAAAGACCTGTATTTGGCCGAAGAGGTTCAGGACGGCGATGTCAACGTCAATCGCCTGGAAGTGGAGATCGACGAACTGGCTCTGCGGCTCCTGGCTCTGGAACAGCCGGTGGCCGGGGATCTGCGCTTCATTCTCGGCTGCATGCGCATCAGCGTCGATCTGGAGCGGATTGCCGATGAGGCCGTGAATATTGCCGAGCGCTCGATCATGCTCAGTTCCCGGCCGCCCTTGCCGTTTCACGACGCAGTACGTGAAATGGGCGACAAGGCCCTGGGCATGCTCAAACACGCGGCCCAGGCCTTTGCCTCCGGCGACGCCGACGAGGCCCTGCAGGTCTGCCACCTGGATAACGAGGTCGATGTCCTCAACCACAAGAACATGCGAGAGGTCATTGAATTCATGATCAAAGACACTCCGGCCATCGAACGTTCGGTGCACACCATCATCCTCATCCGCCGCTTGGAGCGCATCGGCGATCTGGCGACGAATATCGCCGAATCCGTGGTCTTCATCGCCAGGGGCGTCAACATCAAGCACAAATCGTATTTCGACGAGCGCTGATTTCGGATCGTCCGATTGGTCGAGATCGGGCGGTGTCTCATCTTGCCATGGACCAAGCTACCCGGTACGGAACCCGGATATCTTCAACCATGGAGGATAAGGCATGCGCCCTTTCCTTTTGTTTCTGGCGGCGGCTTTGTTCTGGACGGGCTCCGTCAGCGCCTACGACTATCCGTTTAAAGATCCCTACACGGCGACGGTTGTCGGCACCCTGCCGCAGGACGAATTTCAACTGACGTCCATCCGTCGGGCCGTTTTTGCCGATCTGAACCCGCTCCGAGATCTGGGCGCGGTGCGCAATCGGGAAATGCTGCTGCACGACCGTCCAGTGCCCGACATCCTCTGGTTTGACGACACCCTGCAATATTCCACAGCCCTGCAACGTCGCCCTGCGCCGCTTATTTTCGTCATCGCCGGGACGGGTTCTTCCTACGATTCGGCCAATTGCCGATTTGTGCAGAAGGTCTTGCACCGGGCGGGATTTCATGTCGTCACCCTGTCGTCTCCGACCTACCCCAATTTTGTCGTCAGCGCCTCGACCACCCAGGTGCCTGGCTACATCCCCAATGATGTGGCCGACCTCTACCAGGCCATGGACGCCATTGCCGAGGGCATCGGCCGTGAGCACATCACCGCCTATCATCTGACCGGCTACAGCCTGGGGGGAACGCAGGCCGCGTTTCTGGCCGAGCTCGACACCAGGGAAAAACGTTTCGGCTTTGCCAGGGTTCTGCTGCTCAACCCGGCCGTCAGCCTGATGTCGTCAGCCCTCATCCTGGACAATCTTCTCGTCGACAATGTTACGGACAGGGCCGACGCCGCTCGCAAGGTGGCGGGGCTGGTGCAGGAATTGTCCGAGGCGTACCGGGACAGCACCGATGTCAATTTCGGCGATGATTTTCTTTTTGCCCTGCACGGTGGGCGGACCTTTACCGAAACGGAACTGAAAGTGCTGATCGGAGTGGCTTTTCGGCTCTCCCTGGCCAACATGGTCTTTGCCAGCGACGTTTCGACCGGAGCCGGGTACATTGTGCCGCGCGGACACAGCATTGCCAAAAACGAGTCCCTGTCTCCGTACCTGGATGCCGCGGTGGCGGTCAGTTTTCAGGATTACGTGCAGGAATACCTGCTGCCGTTTCTTCAGTTTCTGGATCCGACCATGACCAGGGACAAGGCCGTGGCTGCGTGCAGCCTGGAGTCCATCGCATCCTTTCTGCGGGCCAACACCCAGATCCGGGTCATGACCAACGCCGATGATCCCATTCTGACTGCGGACGACTTCTCGTTTCTGGCCGATACGTTCGGCTCCCGCCTGACCCTCTATCCGGTGGGCGGGCATTGCGGCAATCTGCGTTACAAAGACAACGTCGCGGCCATGCTGGACTTTTTTCTCAAGTGAGACAAACTATGCGTATTTGTTTGTTATGCCTGCTGCTGGCCTTTCTTGCCGGATGCGCGACCACGTCCGGGCATGAACCCGGTCCGTTTCAGGCCCCGGTTCATCGGGGTCTGCCCGAGGATTCGACCGTGGAGCGCCATTTTGCCGTGGATGATCCGTTGGAAGGACTGAACCGGCGCATGTATCATTTCAATGCCGGTTTCGACCGTTATGTCTATCTGCCGGTGGTCGATGTTTACGAACAGGTGCTGCCCGAGAGCGTGCAGCACGGGGTTTCCAATATCTTTAATAATTTCAAGGAAATTCCCATCTTCATCAATTCTGTCCTGCAGGGCAAGGCCAAGAAGGCCTCTGTGTCCCTGGGGCGTTTTGTCTTTAACACGACGATTGGCCTTGGTGGCTTGATAGATGTGTTGGGCAACGGCGGAATTCCTCAGGAGAATGAGGATTTCGGTCAGACCCTGGGCTACTGGGGAGTGGCTCCGGGGCCGTATCTGGTCCTGCCGATCCTTGGTCCGTCGGGCGTGCGGGATGCGGGCGGGATTGCGGTTGACGCCGTCCTGACGCTCAATCCTGCGGATTTTGTTTTCGGTGATCTGGAATGGGCGGCCCGCAGCACCGCGACCACGGGCGTTTACATGCTCAAGGCCGTGGATGCCCGCCATCAGGTCAAGTTCCGTTATTACGAGACAGGCAGTCCTTTCGAGTACCAGCTGGTCCGTTTTCTGTACACCAAGAAGCGGGAGCTCGATATTCAGAAATAGCTCTTTGCACCATATCTTGTCCGACGGCGCGAATCTCATCCTGAGGTTCGCGCCGTTTTTTTCAGGACATTGCCGGACCTGGCGCTGAGCGCAGGTGTGGAGGGGAAAGAAAGATGCCAACCCGGGTCGTCCGCGTCCTTTCAGGCTGCAAACCGGAGTTAGCGGTGGAAATCAAGGTATGCATCCCGATGTGGAACTTGTTTGTTCAACATTTTGAATTTTAACAGTTTTTTGTTTCTGAATGGCTGGCATGCGTTTTGTTAAGGGCCCCTTGATCATGATTCCCGCAGGGAACAACCGTCATTTACATCAAGGAGGAAGGAAAACATGGCCCAGGATAGCAACGTCGTCATCGACCACGGCAAGAGCGAATGGTCGGATTTGTGGAAGAAAGAGGATTTTCTGGCCATCTGGCTTGGATTTGCCATTATTTTTGTTTGTATAATGGCCTACACCACCTTTGGTCCCAAGGCGGAATTCGAGCAGAAGATCGCCGCCGCCAACGAAATTCAGGCCGCTGAAGCAGCCAGGGCACCATTCAAGACCATTGCCTGGCACAATGCCGCAGATGACAAGAGCAAGCTCAAGGGCACCAGCACCGCCTTCGGCAAGTTCGCGGCCCACTGGACCAAAACTCCCGGCACCTGGAACACCAATCCCATGGATTCCCTGATCCGGACCGAGGCTCAGGCCAAGGCCCTCAACGAAAAGGGGATGCCCAAGTATGAGGAGGCCAAGGCCAAGGCCGAGGCAGCCCTGACTGCCGCGATCAGTGCCGAAGAGGCCGCTGCGTCCGCCCTGTTCCAGAGCGTCTCTCTCAACGAACAGGCTGCGGCCAAGATCAAGGATTGGCGCGACGCCGACAAGGCTGCCGGCGATGCCAAGAAGAAGGTTGAGAACAAGCCGTTCAATCGTATTCCCGGCCTGATCGGGTTGTGCATCTTTATCTCTTTGATGTTTGGCGTGGGCATAGCTCTGATGGGCAACAGCATGAAGGAGTTCGTCATCGGTTTCACCATGGTTTTCCTGGTGGCCGTGCTGGCCTACGTGCTCGGCAATCAGGCCATTTCCAAACAGTACGGGTTCGGCGCCGAAGCCTGGGGCGTGGCTCTGGGCATGCTCATCGCCAACACTGTCGGTACGCCCAAATGGGTGCTGCCGTCCTGTCAGGTTGAATTCTTCATCAAGACCGGCCTGGTCCTGCTGGGCGCGGAAGTGCTTTTCAACAAGATCATCGCCATCGGCATTCCCGGCATTTTCGTCGCCTGGGTGGTCACGCCCATTGTTCTGGTCACGACCTATATTTTTGGCCAGAAAGTGCTGAAGATTCCTTCCAAGACCCTGAATATCGTTGTGTCCGCCGACATGTCGGTCTGCGGCACCTCCGCCGCCATTGCCACGGCCGCCGCCTGTCGGGCCAAGAAGGAAGAGCTGACCCTGTCCATCGGCATTTCCCTGGTCTTTACGGCCATCATGATGATCGCCATGCCGGCCTTCATCAAGGCCGTGGGCATTCCGGAGATTCTGGGCGGCGCCTGGATGGGCGGCACCATCGACTCCACGGGCGCGGTGGCCGCAGCCGGCGCGTTCCTGGGGCAGAAGGCCATGTACGTGGCCGCGACCATCAAGATGATCCAGAACGTCATGATCGGCGTGACCGCGTTCTGCGTGGCCGTGTACTGGTGCACCAAGGTCGATTGCGTGGCCGGACAGAAGGTCGGCGCCGGCGAAATCTGGCACCGCTTTCCCAAGTTCGTCATCGGCTTTATCGGCGCGTCCATCCTCTTCTCCGTGCTTGATGCGCAGTGGGGCAAGGATCTGGGCAATGCGGTCATGGAACATGGCGTGGTGCGCGGCGGCACCAAATTGCTGCGCGACTGGTTCTTTGCCCTGTCCTTCGCCGCCATCGGCCTGTCGACCAATTTCCGCGAGCTGGCCAAGTACTTCAAGGGCGGCAAGCCGGTCATTCTCTACTTCTGCGGCCAGAGTTTCAACCTGGCATTGACTCTGACCATGGCGTACATCATGTTCTACGTGGTCTTCCCCGAGATCACGGCCAAGATCTGAGCACCGCAACCCGCGCCGGGAGGGTCGTCCCTCCCGGCGTTCCACGAGGCGTCCCATGTCTGAAAAACCCTTGCCGGTCCGGCTGAAAAATTTCATTCTCGGCTTGAGTGCAGCCTTGGTCTTTGTTTACGGGTTTCTGCCTTTGCTGACCAATTCCTGCGCCCCCCTGGCCCGCATGGCGGACCATCTGGCCGAGAGCGGAATCGACCCAAGCCGCTACTATTATACGGATGTCGAGCAGGTCAAAGAAGGCGAGAACTACCTGCGATCAGTTCTGGACCCGCAGTAAGGCCGTCCGCGCCTGCGACAAAATCGCGAGGAAGGAGACCGGCCTGTGTTTCCGGGTCGAATTTTTTTTCCGGCGAGTCTCATGAAAATCCTCTCCAAGCCCTCAACGCTTCAGACCAAGTTCATTTCCGGTTTGCTCCTGGCATCCATCGTGCTGGGCATCGCCTTTTCCGCCGGCTTTTACCTGCACATGCACAGCGTGCTGGAGGAAGAGGTCCGGGACAAGGGCAAGCTCATCTTCATGCAGGTTGATTCCATTCAACACTATGTGCGCGATGTGCTGCGGCCGACCATGTACGAGCGACTGCCGTCGTCCTTCATTATCGAGGCCATGTCCTCGTCCTACATTTCCCGCACCGTGATGGCCCCCATCAACGAGGAGCACATCGGCACCATTTATCGACGGGTGGCCGTTGGGTCGCGCAATCCCGCCTACGAGGCAAACCCGCATGAGCGCGAACTGATCGAAATGCTGCGATCCGATCCGACCCATGAAATCTGGGAGGGGTACAGGGTCATCGACGGTGAGAAGTACTTCATCAAGGCCCGCCAGGTACGCTTTGAAAAGGAATGCATGTATTGCCACGGCAAGCCTGATCAGGCTCCGCCGGAACTGATCACTCTGTACGGCACGCGGGGATTCGGGAAAAAGGTCGGCGATATCGCGGGGGTGGACTTTGTCGGCATCTCCGTGGCCGGCAGCGTGGGCCGGGTCCAGCAGACCATTTTGACGTATTTCGCTTTTTTCGCCGTGGGCGCGCTTTTGTTCTTTTCCACGACCAATATTTTATTTCGAGTGCTTGTTGTTAACAATCTCAAGCGGTTGAATAGCGTTTTTCGGCGCAATGTCGCCGACGCCAAGGGCGGCGACCTGCTGCGACGCCTGGAGCAGGGGGATGAAATCGACGAGTTGGTCGACGGCATGGAGCAGATGGGTGAGCACCTGTACGAAGCCCGGCGGCAGTTGCAGGATTATGCCGAAAATCTGCGCTGCATGGTTGACGAGCGGACCGAGGCCCTGGCTTCCGAGGTTGAGGCCCGGAGGGCTGACGTCAATTTGTTTGTGCGGCTGCTGGAGGATATGCGGCAGAGCAATTCCCGGTCGCAGCTTTGGCGGCTGGCCCTGCCCGAGATCTGCACCCGCTTCGGTGCCCGGCGCATTGCCTATTTCTGCACCATGGCTTCCCAGAATTATTTTGTCTGGCCGGAGCAGGCCGCTGCTCCGGAATTGCCGGAGGATTTTGTCGAGATGCTGACCAGCGGGGGCAGCGTTCAATCCGGGTCGCGCATTTTCGTGCCGGTGGAGTCCAGTTCCGGCAATGCGGAGGGCATGTTGTGCCTTTACTGGGACACGGAGCTCGAAGCGCGGATGCATGACCAGGCCGTGTTGCAGGCCCTGGGGCGGCAGCTGGGGACGGCGGCCGAAAACCTGACGGCCATCGACAGCCTGCTGCGGCAGATGAGCGTGCTGGAAACCATTGTCGAAGGCATCACCGACCCGCTGGCGCTGATGGATGCCGGGTGCGTCGTGCTGACCGTGAACAAGGCCGCCCGGCGTCTGACTGCGGAGCTGACTGACGGCGGACGCACCGACGGCAACATGCTGGCCATTTTTTTCGACCTGGACAAGGACGGATGCCCGATGATCGAGGCCATCCGGCGCGGCGCGCCTGAAATGCGCGAGGTGGAGCTGACCAACGGCCGATCCTTTTCCCTGTTCATGTATCCGGTGCCGGGCCAGGACGGGCAGTCCGGCCGGGTGGTGGTTTCGGTGCGAGAGACCACGGCGGAAAAGCGTATGCTGCAACAGGTCTGGCAGTCGGAAAAAATGGCCACCGTGGGCAAGCTCACGGCCGGGTTGGCGCATGAAATCAACAATCCGCTGGGCGTTATCCTTTGTTACGCCGGCTTGCTGCGTCAGGCCTTGCATGATCCGCAACAGCTGGCCGATCTGGATATCATAGAACGGCATACCCGTCAGGCGCAGCGGGTATTGCAGGAGCTGCTCAATTTTGCCCGGCCCAAGACGGCCGGGTCGGGTACGGCCGATGTCGCGGCCGTGGCGGCCTCGGTGGTCGAGGTTTTTTCCGTGCAGGCCGCCAAGAAAGAGGTCCGCCTTGAGCTTGACGCGCCTTTGGAGCCCGTGGTCGTGCACATGGGGGTTGGAGAGCTGGAGCAGGTGTTGAGCAACCTGGTGATCAATGCCCTGGACGCGGTCCCGGAGAGCGATGGATGCATCATTGTCCGGGTCCGGACGGAGTCGGGTCAGGCCGAGGTCTCGGTCGAGGATAACGGACCCGGCGTGGCTCCGGTCGACGCCCCGCATGTTTTTGATCCCTTTTATTCCACCAAGGGGATTGGCGCCGGCACCGGGCTCGGATTGGCCGTTGTTTACGGGATGGTCCGCGACGTGGGCGGCCAGGTGACGCTTGGCCAGACCGGTCTGGGCGGAGCCGCTTTTGTGCTGAACCTGCCCCTGGAGGGCGATGATACAGGCCATGCTCGGTCTGGCGAGGACGTATGACAATGCATGCAGGCGCGTTGTCCAGGGCCCGTGTGGTCATTGTTGACGACGAACAGGATTTTGCCCGCGGCGTGGCCCGGCTGCTGGCCGGGCAGTTTGCGGACCTGGATGTGGTGGCCGTGCATGGAGGCCGGGAAGCCTTGCAGATTCTGACCCGAGGGCCGGTGCAGGTTATGATCACGGATTTGCGCATGCCGGAGATGACAGGGTTGCAGTTGCTGCAGCAGGCCCTGGAGATTCAGCCGGGACTGAGCATGGTTGTGCTCACGGCCTACGGCACGATTGAGACCGCAGTGGAGGCCCTGCGGGCCGGGGCCTATGATTTTCTGACCAAGCCCATTGAACCGGCCCAACTTTTCCGGGTGGTGGAAAAGGGCCTGGAACGCAGCGCATTGCTGGAAGAAAATAATCGGTTGCGGGAAATTCTGGCCAAACAGGACGCGGGCGGCGAACTGGTCGGCGATGGTCCGGCCATGCGTCGGCTCAAGCAGACCATCGCGGCCGTGGCCCAGTCCGAGTATACCGTGCTTGTCCGGGGCGAGTCGGGCACGGGCAAGGAGCTGGTCGCGCGTCTGGTTCATCGTCTGGGGCCGCGGGCCACCAAACCGTTTCTGGCGGTCAATTGTCCGTCCATTCCCGACAATTTGTTGGAAAGCGAACTGTTCGGTCACGTCAAAGGGGCGTTCACCGGTGCCGACCGGGATCACAAGGGCCTGTTCGCCAGTGCCAGCGGCGGAACGATTCACCTTGATGAAATCGGGGACATCACCCCGGCCATTCAGACCAAGCTGTTGCGGGTTCTTCAGGACGGCGAGGTCCGCCCGGTGGGCTCAAGCCGGGCCGCCCGCGTCGACGCCCGCGTGGTCGCGTCCACGAATCAGGACTTGGAGGCCGGGCTCAAGGCCAAGACTTTCCGGGAGGACTTGTATTACCGGCTGAACGTCCTTTCCATCCACCTGCCCGCCTTGCGTGAGCGCAGCGAGGATATCCCCTTGCTGGCCAGCCATTTTTTCAGCACCGCCTGTCGTGAGATGGGCCTGCCGGACAAGGCGGTCGATCAGGATGTGCTGCAGTGGATGACCCAGCATCCCTGGCCGGGCAACGTGCGGGAGTTGCAGAATTTCGTCCGGCGGTTGACGGTCTTTGCGCCGGGGGACAGGGTCGGCATGGATCTTGTCCGGCTGGTGCTGCAAGGGGGCTGTGTGCCGGCTCCGGCGCTGGCCGGCCCTGCCCAGGTCGGCCCACTGATTGCGTATAAGGACGCCAAGGCCGAAGTCGTGGACAGCTTTACGCAGACCTATATCCAAAACGTGCTCGCCCAGACCAAGGGCAACGTGTCCGAGGCGGCCCGGATTTCGGGCCTGTCGCGCGTGGCCCTGCAGAAAATCCTGAACCGCACCGGCGAAAACGCGGCCCGCTTCCGGGATGGGGAGTAAGGTGGTCGATACTGCGACCGGGAAGGTGTGCGGCTTTCTGCAGTAATGTGGGCGCATGCTTTGCCTGCACTTCCCGGCTCTCAATGGGGCAGCCTGGCGTGACGAGGGTTCGGTCAATTCCTTTCCGGGTGTTGAACCTAACCGGCGCGCTTTTTGATTTCGGGAAAATGCTTCTGATTCAGACTCCGACAAAACGGGTCGCGTCGTCGAGCAGCGCGCTGATCAGGGCTGCGGGCGGTTCGCCGCCCTGGGCGAAGCTCAGGGCCCGCATGACCAGACCGACCTGTTCGTGATCAAGGATGCCGTGGGGTAGGGCGTCGGCATAGGCCCAGATGCCGAACTCGGCACGTTCCAGCGCACTCGGGCGTCCGGCCTTGTCGGCTGCGGCCGCCAGCAGCGCGGACAGGATGAGTTCCATGGCGCTGGCCGCAAGATTCTGGTCAAGCAGCACGCGGGCCGCGGTCAGCTTTTCCCGGGCCTGACGCTGCAGGACGGACTCGGACGCACAGTCCAGGTCCGTGGCCGCGTCGTAATAGTCGCGGGTTTCCGCCAGCGGTGACGCGTGGCCAAGCCGTTGCAGCCCCCTGAGGGTCAGGCGGTCGATCAGGGCCACCGGCACGTGACCCGAAACCTGTTCGGCAATCTTGTCGGCGTCAGCATCGACCCGGTCCACAACCACCACCAGTCCGCCGCCCGAGCCGAAAATGCGTTCAATGCGCCGGCCAAAGGCCTGCTGCAGCTGTTCGATGCAACGGCTGATGGCCTGTTCCACCTCCTGGCCTGCCGCTTGGGTCCGGCTTGCTGCGGCCGAGGCGGGCAGGTCCGCCGGCGCAGGCTCAGTTTCCCCTGATTGCTCCGGCTTTGCGGTCAGATCCTCGACCAGGGTTTCCAGCAGCTTCTTCGATACGCCGACCACATCCTCGGTGGCGTCCTCGCTGATGACATTGTCGAACAGATTCTGTTTGTTGCGCACCAGGGCAAAGACCTGCTCCTCATAGGAATCGGCCGCGATCATGGTGATGATCTGGACCGTTCTGGTCTGGCCCAGGCGGTGGATGCGGGCGTTGCGCTGCTCCAGGACGGCCGGGTTCCAGGGCACGTCGAGGTTGATCAGCGCGGCCGCGTTCTGCAGGTTGAGGCCGACCCCGCCGGCATCGGTGGCGATGAAGACCTGGACGGAATCGTCCTCGCGGAACCGGTCCATGAGCTGGCCGCGCTGGCTTGTCGGCACCCCGCCGTGCAACCGCACGCTGCCCAGCCCCATGCGTTTCAGGCGCGCTTCCACCAACTGGGTCATCCGCTCCCACTGCGAGAAAACCACGGCCTTGAGCCCGGATTGCAGGCAGATTTCCGTCAAAATGTCTTCCAGCTCGTCCAGCTTTGGCGCGCCGGGCGTTTCCTTGTCGACCAG
>CAZYZA010000013.1:0-44764 GCA_964651415.1 uncultured Desulfovibrionaceae bacterium | reverse complement strand
CGCGTCAGCGTGCGGTCTGAAGCAGTTCCCGGCGCTCAGGCCAGACTGGCGCGGACGGCCGCGATCACATCCCCGACATCCTGATCAGTCAGTTTGGCCGACAAGGGCAGACTGACCGTCCGGCGTCCGATGTCTCTCGCCACCGGCCAGTCATCCGGCGACCACCCGAACCGATCCTGATAATATGGATGTTCCGGAATGGACAGGTAATGCACGCCGACCCCGATTTTGTGACCCGTCATCCGACTCAGGAACGCATCCCGGCCAACTCCTGTCCGCTGCTCGTCGATCAGCAGACTGAAGAGATGAAAGGCGTGCCGCGTATCCGGCTCCACAGCAGCGGGCAGCGTCAGGGGCAAATCAGCCAACTCGGCCATGTACCGTTCCCAGATCTCCGCCCGCCGACCCCAGTAGGTCTCGACCTTGTCCAGCTGCCTCAGCCCCAGAGAGGCCTGCAGATCCATCATGTTGTACTTGAATCCGGCCTCGGTCACGAGATAGTGTTTGTAGCCCTCGTCGCCGAAGCGTTTCCAGGCATCGCTGGACATGCCGTGCAGGGCGAGCACCTTGAGCCGGGCCAGGTGCTCGGGCTTTTTGGCCAGGATCATCCCGCCTTCACCCGTGATGATGTTTTTGGTCACATAAAAACTGAAGCACCCGAAATCGCCGAAGCACCCGGCCTTGCCGCCGTGATACTCGGTCTCGATGGCATGGGCGCAATCCTCGATGATGCTCAGGTCGTGTTCGCGGGCCAGATGCGTCAGGCTGTCCATGTCGCACGCCCGGCCGGCAAAATGCACGGGCAGGATGGCCTTGGTGCGGGAGGTGATCTTTTCCCGGACTTTTTCCGGATCGATGTTCATGCTGCGTGGATCGATGTCGGCCAGCACCGGCGTGGCCCCGGCATGGATGATGGCGTTGACCGAGGCGCAAAATGTCAACGGCGTGGTGATGACCTCGTCACCGGGGCCGATATCCGCCGCCAGTATGCTCAAATGCAGGGCCGCGGTGCAGGAATTGACGGCCACGCCCTGATTTGCCCCCTTATAGGCCGCGAAACGACGCTCAAATTCGGCCACCCGGGGGCCGGTCCCGATCCACCCGCTGCGAAGGCAGGAGACGACTTCCTCGATTTCATCCTCTTCGATCCTCGGCGAGCCGAAAACCAGAAATTTCTCGCGCATGCGTTTTCCCTCACTTTGCCCTGCATCCCGACGTGGACGGCGGACGGATTAATCTTTATAGGACCCCCATCACAAAACGGCCAAGGGCTATCCCAACGCCCACCGCCTGGCAAGGAGGAAGCATGTCGGAAAAAACCATCACGCTCTACGCCCTGAGCACCTGCATCCACTGCAAAAAAACCAAGGAATTCCTGGACGACTGCGGTGTCAAGTACGACTGCGTGTTTGTCGACAAGCTTGAGGGCGACGAGCGTAAACAGACCATTGAAACCATCAAGAAGGTCAACCCCAAACTGTCCTTTCCGACCCTGGTCGTGCATGAAGAAGCCATTGTCGGCTTCAAGCAGGATCAGATCAAGGAAGCCCTGGAGCGGCTATGAGCCCGGAAGAATTCTACGAAAAGCTGCGTCTCCTGCAGGAGCCCAAAGGATTTTTCTTCAACAAGGACAAGGAATTCGTCCTTGATCTCCTGGAAAGCCTGCTCGTCAACCGCGACCGTTACGGCTACATGGCCTGCCCCTGCCGGCTGGCCTCGGGCAACCGTGAGCTGGACAAGGACATTTTCTGCCCCTGCGTCTACCGCGAGCCCGATGTGGCCGAATTCGGCGCGTGCTACTGCGGCCTGTATGTTTCCAAGGACTGGAACGAGGACAAAATCCCGCATGAAGTCGTCCCGGAGCGCCGCGATCCGGAAAAACTTCTGGCCGGACTGATGTTTGAAGATTGACAAACCGCCCCGCCCCATCCAGCGCGGCCAGGGAGCCAGCCATGCACGCCCAGATTGAAAAAGCTCTTGACTCGGTCCGTCCCTTTTTGCGAGCCGACGGCGGCGATGTCGAATTGGTCGATGTCCTGAAAAACGGCATTGTCCAGGTCCGCCTGACCGGTGCCTGTCAGAACTGCTCCATGGCCCAGATGACCCTGCGCACCCGCATCGAATACGCGGTCAAAAAGCAGGTGCCGGGCGTCAAGGCCGTCGAAGCCGTCTGACCGCAATTTTCCCGAACACCTTCAAGCGGCCCGGCCGCTTCTTTTTTTTTGGAGCAACCATGACCAAGATCGTGACCCGTTTCCCCCCCAGCCCCACCGGCTACCTGCATATCGGCGGAGCCCGCACCGCGCTTTTCAACTACCTCTACGCCCGGCAAAACGGCGGCAAATTCGTGCTGCGCATCGAAGACACGGACCAGGCCCGATCAACCCAGGAAATGACCGATGCCATCATCGACGCCATGCACTGGCTCGGCCTTGATTTTGACGAAGGTCCCTATTTCCAGAGCCGGCGCGGCGACATTTACAACAGCCACGTCGACAAGCTGCTGGAAAACGGCAAAGCCTACTACTGTTCCTGCACCCCGGAAGAAGTGGACGCCATGCGCGAGACGGCCCGCGCCGCCGGCCTCAAGCCCAAGTACAACGGCAAATGCCGGGAGCTGGGCCTTGGCCCCGGACCGGGTCGGGTCGTGCGCTTCAAGACCCCGCTGTCGGGCAAGGTGATTTTTGACGACATCATCAAGGGCCCCATTGCCTGGGACGTGCAGGAGATGGATGACTTCGTCGTCCGGCGCGCCGACGGCTCGGCCATCTACCAGATGGCCGTGGTGGTCGATGACGCGTTGATGGACGTGACCCACGTCATCCGCGGCGACGATCACCAGAACAACACGCCCAAGCAGATCCTCATCTACGAGGCCCTGGGTTTTCCCCTGCCCAAATTCGGCCACGTGCCGATGATCCTTGGCCCGGACAAAAAGAAAATGAGCAAACGCCACGGCGCGACCTCGGTCATGATGTACAAGGATCTCGGCTATCTGCCTGAGGCCATGCTCAGCTATCTGGTCCGCCTGGGCTGGTCTCACGGCGACGACGAGCTGTTCACCATGAACGAACTGCTGGAAAAATTCTCCCTGACCGGTCTGGGCAAATCCGCATCGGTCTTTGACATGGACAAATTGAACTGGACCAACAGCCATTTCATCAAGACCGGCGACGTGTCGCGCCTGGCCACCCTGCTGGGTGAGATCATCCGCGAAACCACGTCCTTCACCCCGGAGCAGAGTTATCTGGAAACCATTGTGCCCCTCTACCAGCCCCGGGCCAAAACCTTGAAGGAAATGGCCGAGCAGGCCGTCTTTTTCCTGCACGAAGCCCAAACCCTGCCGTATGACGACGGCGCCGTGGCCAAGTTCCTGACAGCGGACATCAAGGATCATCTGGCAACCCTGGCCCGCCGCATGGAAGAGTTGCCGGTATTTGACCACAAGCATCTCGAAGCACTGGCCACCGCCTACCTGGAAGAGACCGGGCTCAAGTTCAAGGCCCTGGCTCAGCCCATCCGCGTGGCCATCACCGGGGCGACCACCAGTCCCGGCCTGTTTGAAACCATGGAAGTGCTCGGCAAGACGCGGACCCTGGCCCGCTTTGCCCGCGCCCTGACCCTCTAGCCACCGGCCCGGTCCGACCCGGATCCTGAGATGTACGACTACCAGAACAACCACACCTTCACGGCTCAGGCGGCCGACGGACTGGAAGAGCTGGTTCAGCAGGAACTGACTGAACTGGGAGCGGAAAAGTGCGAGCCGGGCTTTCGCTTTGTCCGCTTCCGGGCCGATCACGACGCGTTGTACCGGATTGTCTACCGCTCCCGTCTGACCACGCGCATCCTGGTCCCCTTGGTCGCCTTTGCATGTCCTTCGGACAACGTCTTGTACGCGACCGCACGGGACATTGACTGGCGGGATTTTCTGACCCCGGACCAGACCTTCGCCATCAACGCCAATGTCTCCGAAAGCCAGATCGGCCACTCGCAGTACGCGGCCCTGAAACTCAAAGACGCCGTGGTCGACTGGTTTCGGGACCACGGCGGCCAAAGGCCAAACGTCAATCCCCGCGACCCCGACCTCTGGCTCCACCTGCACATCCGGCACAACCGGGCGACCATCAGCCTGGACGCGTCCGGCGGCTCCATGCACCGGCGCGGATACCGAGTCATGAGCGTGGACGCGCCCATGAGCGAGACCGTGGCCGCGGCGATGATCCGCATGAGCGGCTGGGACGGGAACACGCCGCTGGTCGACCCCCTGTGCGGCTCGGGCACCATCCTGTGCGAAGCGTTCATGCACGGCGCGGACATCCCGGCCGGTTTCCTGCGGCAGCGCTTCGGCTTCACCGCGCTGCCGGACTTCCGGTCCGAATTGTGGGACGAGGAAAGCGATCGGCCCCTGGCCCTGGATCGGGATCTGAGCCTATGCGGCAGCGACCTTGACCCGCGGGCCGTGCAGGCCGCCCGCGCCAATCTGGACCGTTTGCCCGGCGGCGACGCGGTGCCCGTCGAACGTCGGGATTTTTTCACGAGCCCGGATCTGTCCGGGACGACCATTGTCTGCAATCCGCCTTACGGCATCCGCCTGGGCAAAAACGACGACTTGGCTTCCTGGTTCAAAAAATTCGGCGATCACCTCAAACGCCACTGCGCCGGTTGCACGGCCTTTGTCTATTTCGGGGATCGGCAATGGCTCAAGCACGTCGGCCTGCGGCCCGACTGGAAAAAACCCCTCAAAAACGGCGGCCTCGACGGCCGGTTGGCGAAGTTTTCCCTGTACTGACCCGCTGGTCGATAACGGCGAGATCAAATTCGACAAAGCGGTTGCCCTGCACGTGCATGGCATTGCACGCCGGGGCCAAGCGCCGGACCGGGGAAGATTTCGACCCGGTGATGTCTCGGTCGCGGATTCCGGGCATGTGGCCACCGGCTCCATAAAGAATGGCGACATGTTGCAGAGCTGCCCGGATCGGAAAATCATCAGAAACTTCAAGCCTGATTCGAGATTCGGCTGAAAAATGCTCGGTAATCTAGCCGCCGTCCCAACCAATTTCCCTCATCCTGTTGACATATTGGAGGCATTGTTTCACCTTCAGCCTAACCTTCCGGTCTCGACATCGTCTTATGAACAGCGATGAACCGGCTCACCGTTTCCAACATAAAGGAGGCTTGTATGATCTTCGTGCTCCCGGATCTCCCCTATGCCAAGGACGCTTTAAGCCCGTGTATCAGCGCCAAGACCTTCGACTTTCATCATGGCAAACACCACCAGTTGTACATCGACAATACCAACAAGCTGATCGCGGGCACAAATCTTGACGGAAAAACCCTGCCGGAAATCATCATGGCAACAGCGGGAGATCCCGCCCAAGCAGGCGTTTTCAATAACGCCGCCCAGGTCTGGAACCACTCTTTTTACTGGCAGTGTCTGAAACCCGGAGGAGGCGGAGCGCCCACCGGAGCCATCGGGGAAGCCATCACCCAGACGTTCGGCAATTACGAAAATTTCGCCAAGGCCTTCAAGGAAGCCGGCATGACCCAATTTGGAAGCGGTTGGGCCTGGCTGGCAGAAAAGAACGGCAAACTGGAAATCATGAAAACCCCCAATGCCGACACCCCCATGGCCCACGGCGCCAAGGCCCTGCTGACTGCGGATGTCTGGGAGCACGCCTATTATATTGATTACCAGAACCGCCGGGCGGATTACCTGCAGGATTTTCTGGACAAGCTCGTCAACTGGGATTTCGTCAATCATCAGCTGAAGAAAAAAGCCTGAGAGCAATAAAAAAGGCGGCCTGAGCCGCCTTTTTTATTGGAGAAATAGCGAGTTAATTGGCTACGGGCTTGGTCACGGACCCGGTCCGGATGCACTGCGTGCACACGCGCATCCGCTTCACCTCGCCGGACTGAAGCTGTGCGCGCACAGACTGCAGATTGGGCATGAAGCGACGCTTGGTCTTGTTGTTGGCATGGCTGACGTTATTTCCAACCTGGGGCCCCTTTCCGCAAATATCGCAAACTTTCGACATGATGTCCTCCTAAAATAGTGCTTAAATATCACAGCTGTCATGGCCTGGCAGCTCCGAGTCCTTCCTGCCGGCCATGAACATTGTTTGCCGCCAGAGGAATTTGCTTCCATATAATCAGACGAAACCAATAGCAAGTAAAAATCCTTGACAGGGAAAAGAAGACCCATATACACGTTCCGTTTCGAGGTGCCAAATGGTTGAACACTGGATTGAGCTGACAAATCTCCCGGCGCATGGTCGGGAATTTTCTTTTGAAGATCAGGATATGTGGCTGGAACGCTGGCAGGAATTCCACCTTGAGGTGAAAGCGATGCAGCCCATCACGGCCACGGTAACAGTCTTTCCCCAGGGGGAAGGCTACCTGATCTCCGGACGTCTGACCGCAGTTCTGGGGGCCATGTGCCATCGCTGCACTGATGACGCCCGAATCGAGCTGGATCACAGTTTTGACACCTTCGAGGCCCAGGAAGACGCCCAGTCAGAACCCGACGGCGAAGTCAGCCACTTGCGCTGCACCGATTCCGGCTGGGAATTGAACATCGCCGATCTGCTCTGGGAGGAATTCCTGCTGGCCATGCCCGAAAAAATACTTTGCTCCGACACGTGTTTGGGGCTATGCCCGCACTGCGGAAAAAACAGGAACCAGGACCACTGCGTCTGCAGCAATATGGACAGCCGATCTCCGCTGGCCAAGGCGCTTCAGGGCGTCAAGATCAAAACCAATTAGACCGCATTTACGATAGAGGTGCCATCATGCCATTACCCAAGAAGAAAACATCCAAGTCCAGAAGAAACATGCGTCGCTCCCACGACCACGTGGCCATCCCCAACGTCGTGTACTGTGAATGCGGCGAGGCCAGCCTGTCCCATTGCATTTGTCCCGGCTGCGGCAAATACAAGGGGCGCCAGTATGCCAAGGCAGCAGATGCCTAAAAGCATCTGCCTCGCCGTGGACGCCATGGGAGGAGACTTCGGCCCGGAAATCAATGTTCCGGGCTCCTTGGCGGCTGCCCGTGAAACAGGGGCCAAGATCATTCTTGTCGGCGATCAGAGTTCCATCCAGACCGAACTGAACAAGACGCCCCACAAAGACCTGGAAATAGAGGTCGTGCACACGACCCAGGTCGCCGGCATGGCGGAAAAGCCGTCCGACATACTGCGGCGCAAAAAAGACAGCTCCATCCAGGTGGCATTCCGCCTGGTGCGGGAAGGACGGGCGCATGGAGTCGTCACGGCCGGAAATTCCGGCGCGGCGCTGGCCTGCGGCATGTTCATCCTCGGACGCATCAACGGGGTGGATCGACCGGCCCTGGCCACGATTCTGCCGACCCTGAAAAACCCCATTGTCCTCATTGACGTTGGGGCCAACGCCGACTGCAAACCATACAATCTGGTGCAGTTCGGGCTGATGGCGGAAGTACTGGCCAGATCGGTGCTCGGCATCGCCAACCCCAAGGTCGGAATCCTGAGCATCGGCGAGGAAGAAGGCAAGGGCAACGCCCTGACCAAGGAAGCTCACACCCTGCTCAAAAGCTCGTCGCTCAATTTCATCGGCAATGTCGAAGGACGCGACGTCTACACCGGCGACACCGACGTCATTGTCTGCGACGGATTTGTCGGCAATGTGGCCCTGAAGTTGAGCGAAGGCCTGGGTTCGGCCCTGGCGTCCATGCTCAAGACTGAACTGAAAAAATCCATTTGGTCGCGACTGGGAACACTCATCGCCCTGCCCGCCTTCAAGCGTTTTGGTAAAAAAATCGACTACGCCGAGTACGGCGGCGCCCCCATCCTGGGACTGAACGGTATCGCCATGGTTTGCCATGGAGCGTCCAACGCACGGGCCATCACCACCGCCCTGGTCCAGGCCGCTCTTTTTGTTCAAAAAAAGGCGAACGACCATCTGGTTGCCGGTCTGCACGCCAATACGGAACTGAGCCTTTTTTCCCGCGCCGGCCAGAACATGGTTCCTGGTAAAGAAGTAACGATCGCCTAGCCCTTTGTCTGGAAAAAATCGCCTCAAGGGAACGCAGGAATCTCACATGCATTCAGAATGCTACATTTCCGGCCTGGGTCTGCACCTGCCCCGGACCGCAGTATCCAACGCGGACTTGGAGCGCATCGTCGACACGTCCGATGAATGGATCCTGACCCGCACCGGAATTCAGACCAGATATTTCGCCCAGGACGACGAGCCTTGCTCGCTGCTGGCATACAACGCAGCCTGCCAGGCGCTGCGCAACGCCGATATTTCCCCCCAAGATCTGACCCACATATTTGTCGGCACCTTTTCCGGCGACTACAATCTTCCGACCACCGCCTGCCTGCTGCAGGACATGCTCGGGCTTAAAGCCCTGCCGGCTTTCGACCTGGCCGCCGCGTGCTCCGGATTTCTGTACTGCCTGGAAACAGCACGGGCGTTCACCAGCCTGTATCCCGAGGCCAAAATCCTGGTTGTCGGCAGCGAAGTGACGACGTCGCGAATCAACTTCACGGATCGCACGACCTGCGTGCTGTTCGGTGACGGGGCCGGAGCGGCCGTGGTTACCGGAGCCGCCAATCCCGCGAAAATCAAGGTGCTGGATTGCATGCTCAAGGCCGACGGATCGGTGGGCAACCTGCTGACCATCCATGGCGGGGGATCAGCCTGCAAACCGGTTCTTGAGCAACCCATCGGCCCTGAATACTTCGTACAGATGAACGGCCGCGACGTCTTCAAACACGCCGTGCGCTGCATGGCGGAGATCTCTTCGACACTGCTGGAACGAAACGGGCTGACCGCGGCCGACATCGACCTCATCATTCCGCATCAGGCCAATATGCGCATCATCGAAGCCATCGCGAAAAAACTCAATGTCGGTCTGGACCAAGTTTATGTCAACGTCGACCGTGTCGGAAACACTTCGGCGGCATCGATCCCCATCGCCCTGACTGAAGCCGTGGCTACCGGCCGGATTCAGCCCGGCATGAAGGTTCTGCTCTCTGCCTTTGGCGGCGGCTTTACCTGGGCGTCCAGCCTGTTGCAATTTTAAAACGCATTGAGTAACCACTCAGCTCCTGCATTTTCAGCAATTCAGAGAGGATTACCATGAGTGAACTGGCCAAGACCGCCCTGGTCACAGGCGGAACCCGCGGGATCGGCAAAGCGATCGTAAAAAAACTTGCAGGCCTGGGGTACCGGGTTTATTTCACCTTCGTCAGCCGTCCGGAACTGGCCGAATCCGTTTGCGCCGAAGTTGCAGCCGAAGGCGGCACTGCGCAGGGTTTTCTCCTCGACGCCAGCGACTGGGACGCCGTGGCTGATTTTTTCAGTACGGAAATAAAGGACAAGGTTGACCTGGACGTCCTGGTCAACAACGCCGGCGTCACCAAGGACGGACTACTGGTCCGCATGAAGCGCGAACAATGGGAGCAGGTGCTGACGGTCAATCTGACCGGCGCCTTTGTCTGCCTGCAACAGGCGGCCAAGATCATGATGAAGCAGCGCCACGGCCGCATTATAAATATTTCTTCCGTCGTGGGACAGATGGGCAATGCCGGGCAAGCCAATTACTGCGCATCCAAGGCAGGGCTCATCGGGTTGACCAAAGCGGCGGCCCTGGAACTGGGGTCACGCGGCATAACCGTCAATGCCATCGCGCCGGGATTCATTGAGACCGACATGACTGAAACACTCCCCCAGGAAGTGCGGGCCAAATATCTGGAACGTATTCCCTTGGGCTGCCTCGGGTCAGCGCAGCACATCGCTGATGCCGTGGCCTATCTTGCATCCGACCAGGGGGCCTACGTCACCGGCCAGGTGCTTGGAATCAACGGCGGCATGTATTTGTAGCCTGATTCCAGTTTTTGCACGAACACACACATTGGAGGAAAAAAATGTCTATTGAAGAAAAGGTCAAAGAACTGGTGGTGGAACAGCTGGGCGTTTCTGCGGATGAAGTGAAGCCGGAGTCCTCCTTTGTGGAGTCTTTGGGCGCCGATTCCCTGGACCTGACCGAACTGATCATGGCCATGGAAGAGGAATTCGATATCGAGATTGATGACGAAGACGCCCAGAAGATCGCCACGGTTCAGGACGCCATCAATTATATCAAGTCCAAGTCCTAAGAGCCCGTACTATGCCCTGACACGGTACCCCGGCCTGTCTGGGGTACCTTTTTTTTCATGCACCGCCTTTCGCCTGGTCGAAAAGCACGTCCATTTTCGAGAAGATTATGATTGGAAATCGCGTAGTCGTGACCGGACTTTCAGCCCTGACCCCTATCGGCAACACCCTGCAGGACAGCTGGGCGAACCTTGTGGCCGGCGTCAGCGGCATTGGTCCCATTACCTTGTTTGACTGTTCGGATTTTGACTCGAAAATCGCCGGGGAACTGAAGAATTTCGAGCCCGCGCACTACATGGGTCCCAAAGAGGCCAAGCGCATGGACCGCTTCGTGCAAATCGCCGTGGCCGCGGGCAAGCAACTCATGGAGGACTGCGGCCTGGAAATGACCGCAGACGTGGCTTCGGAAGTCGGCGTGCTGCTGGGATGCGGGCTGGGCGGACTTTCGACCATTGAAGACTTTCATTCCAAGCTGTTGCAGTCCGGTCCGCGCAGAGTGTCCCCATTTTACATTCCCATGCTCATCGCCAACATGGCCTCGGGTCAGATTTCCATCCAGACCGGGGCCAAGGGGCCGAACCTCGTCACCACCTCGGCCTGCGCCTCGGCCACCCATGCCATCGGCTATGCTTTTTCCGACATCAAGCTCGGCCGGGTCAAAGCCTGTATCACCGGCGGCGTGGAATCGACCATCACGCCCATGGGCGTCTCCGGCTTTACCGCGATGAAGGCCCTCTCGACCCACAACCACGACCCGCAGAAAGCCAGCCGCCCCTTTGACGCCGACCGGACCGGTTTCGTCATCGGCGAGGGAGCCGGCCTGCTCATGCTTGAGGAACTGGAACACGCCAAAAAACGCGGCGCGAAAATTTACGCCGAAGTCGTAGGTTACGGGGCGTCCGGAGACGCATACCACATCGCGGCTCCCGAGGAGTCCGGAACGGGCATGGCCCAGGCCATGCGCTGCGCCCTGCGTGACGCGGAAATCGCCCCGGACCGGATCAGCTTTGTCAATGCGCACGGCACCTCCACCAAGCTGAACGACAAGACCGAAACCAAGGCCTTGAAAGCGGTTTTTGGGGACCACGCCTACAAGATGCCCATCACGGCCAACAAGAGCATGATCGGCCACCTGCTGGGCGCCGCCGGCGGAGCCGAGGCTGTTTTCACGGCCATGAGCCTCACGACGGGCATTATTCCCGGCACCATCAATCAGGACACTCCGGACCCGGACTGCGATCTGGACTACACCCCCAATGCCAGTCGGGAAGCGAGGCTGGAATACGGCATCAGCAACTCATTCGGATTTGGCGGCACCAACGCCTCCATCATTCTGCGCGCTTTCAAATAACGATACGCCGCCGACAGCGGCCCAACACAGAGGAGCACGGACGCCATGGACGAACTTACCCGCCAGGATCCGCAAATCGCCAAAGCGATTCAGCTGGAAACCAACCGCCAGATCACCAAGCTCGAACTCATTGCTTCGGAGAACTTCACTTCCCTGGCCGTACGCATGGCCATGGGCAGCGTCATGACCCACAAATACGCCGAAGGTTACCCGGGCAAGCGCTACTACGGCGGCTGCGAATATGTGGACATGGCTGAAAACCTTGCCATGGAGCGGGCCCGTCAACTGTTCAGGGCCGAATATGCCAACGTTCAGCCCCATTCCGGCTCCCAGGCCAACATGGGCGCCTACTTTGCGGCCATTGAACCCGGCGACACCATCCTGGGCATGAACCTGTCCCACGGCGGACACCTGACCCACGGCAGTCCGGTCAATTTTTCCGGCAAATTGTACAAGGTCGTCTTCTACGGCGTGGAAAAGGAAACCGGTCAGATCAACTACGACGAGGTCGAGGCCCTGGCCAAGGAGCACCGGCCCAAACTGATCATCGCCGGGGCCAGCGCATACCCCAGAACCCTTGACTTTGAACGCTTCCGGCTCATCGCCGACAGCGTGGAAGCCAAGCTGCTGGTCGACATGGCCCACATCGCCGGTCTGGTGGCCACCGGTCTGCATCCGACGCCGATCCCCTTTGCACATTTCACGACCACGACCACGCACAAAACCCTGCGCGGCCCTCGCGGCGGCATGATCCTGAGCTCGGAGGAATTCGGCAAGACGCTCAACTCCCAGATTTTTCCGGGCATCCAGGGCGGTCCGCTGATGCATGTCATCGCGGCCAAGGCCGTGGCTTTTGCCGAGGCCCTCAAGCCGGAATTCAAAACCTATCAGCAGCAGGTTCTGGACAATGCCAAATCCCTGGCCAGGGAACTGACCGATGCCGGGTACCATCTGGTTTCCAACGGCACGGACAATCACCTGATGCTCATGGATCTGACCGCGCACGACATCACGGGCAAAGACGCTGAAATCGCCCTGGACAAGGCCGGCATCACCGTCAACAAGAACACGGTGCCCTTTGAGACCCGCTCTCCCTTTGTCACTTCGGGCGTGCGCCTGGGTACTCCGGCCCTGACCACCCGCGGGATGAAAACCGACGACATGCGCAAGGTGGCCAAGTGGATCGTGGCGGTCCTGCAGAACCTGGACAACGAATCCCGACTGCATGATGTGCGGCTTGAGGTGGAAAAGTTTGCGGGACAGTTCCCCTTGTTCGCCTGGTAATCTCCCGCCCCTGCATTGGCTTTCACCAACCACAGAGCCGGAATTCCGGCCCTGTGGTTGACTTGTTTCTTACCCGGTACGAGGACGGCATGGACCAACGCATTCCCTGGCCTGAATATTTCATGAATATAGCCTATCTTGTCGCCGAGCGCTCCACCTGCCTGCGACGCAGGGTCGGAGCCCTGGCCGTCAAGGACAAACGGATCCTGGCCACAGGATACAACGGGGCTCCGGCCGGACTGACCCACTGCCTGGACATCGGCTGTATGCGCGAACAACTGGGCATCCCGTCGGGCCAGCGCCATGAGCTGTGCAGGGCCCTGCACGCCGAGCAGAACGTCATCATCCAGGCCGCCATGCACGGCGTCAGCATCGAGGGAGCGGATATCTTCTGCACCACGCAGCCGTGCATCCTATGCGCCAAGATGCTTATCAACTGCCGGGTCAAGGCCATATATTTCACCGAAGGCTATCCGGACGAAATGTCCTGCCAGATGCTTGATGAAGCCGGCATTCCGTACGTCAGGATGGAGAAAGCCGATGTGCGCTGACACGGCGTTCATGGCCCGCGCCGTTACCCTGGCCCGACAGGGCCAAGGATTCACGGCCCCCAACCCCTGTGTCGGAGCGGTGCTGGTCCGGGATGGCAACATCGTGGCCGAAGGATGGCATACCCGCTGCGGACAGCCCCACGCCGAGATCGAAGCCCTGCGTGACGCCCGCCGCAAGGGCGTCGACCCCAGCGGCTGCGCTCTCTACGTCACGCTGGAGCCCTGCAACCACCACGGCAAAACACCGCCCTGCTCCCGGGCCATTGTCGACGCCGGCATTCCGGAAGTCGTCATCGGCTGCCTTGATCCCAATCCCGTGGCCGCCGGAGGAGCGGCAATGCTGCGCTCCCAGGGCGTCCGGGTGCGAAGCAATGTCCTGGAAGACCAATGCCGCGACCTTATCGCCGACTTTCTCGTCTGGCAGACCACCAGCCGCCCCTACTCCATTCTCAAGCTGGCCACCACGCTGGACGGCAAGATCGCCACCCGCACCGGACATTCCGCCTGGATTTCCGGTCAGGCCTCACGCCGGGAAGTGCACCGGCTGCGCTCCTGGTGCGGCGCGGTCATCATTGGCGGGGGCACGTTCAGGGCCGACAATCCCATGCTGACCTGCCGGCTGGAACACTACGCCGGGCCGCAACCCCTGGCCGTGATCGTCACCAGCCGACTCCCTGAAAATCCGCACGACTTCGAGGTGCTCAAGCTCCGACCGCAACAGACGGTGTTCTGGACAAGCACACCGGAAAGCCTGTCACCGCGAGGACAGCGCCTGGCCGACCTGGGCGCGGCAGTCTGGGCCCTGCCGGACAAAGACTTGGGCCTTGACCTGACAGCCGGCATGATCCGTCTGCGCCGGGAGCAGAACTGCCACTACGCCCTGACCGAAGGAGGGGGGCGTCTGGCGGCGTCAATGCGCCGACAAGGGCTCGTCGACGAACTGCGTCTCTTCCAGGCCATGAAGGTTCTGGGTGACGAACACGGGCAGTCTCTTTTTGCCGGGCGCACCGCGGACTCCATGGAAGACTGCTGGGCCTTTGAACTCATGGAACAGTCCTTTTTCGAATCAGACCTTTACCTGCGGCTTCGGCCCAAGGAGTAGCCCATGTTCACCGGCATCATCGCAGGCACCGGACAGATCACGGCCATGGACCGTAGGGGCCGGGAAACGCGCTTGACGCTTCGCCCGAATTTTACCTGGTCCGGCTATGTGCGCGGCGAATCCATTGCCGTCAACGGCGTCTGTCTGACCGTCGAGACCTTTGGCTCGGACTGGTTCACGGCCTATGCGTCAGCCGAAACCATGTCCGTGACCAACCTGGGCGACCTGCGCGTTTCGTCCGTCGTCAATCTGGAGCGGGCCCTGGCCCTGGGCGACCGCCTGGGAGGGCATATCGTTTCCGGCCATGTCGACTGCCTGGCTCACGTTCAATCCATCCGACCGGCCGGGGAATCGCGCATCTACCGCCTGGATTTTCCGTCCACCTTCGCCATGCAGGTCATTGCCAAAGGGTCCGTGGCCCTGGACGGAATCAGCCTGACAGTGAATGATTGCGGTCAGGACTATTTGGAAGTAAACATCATCCCGGCCACGCAACGGGAGACAACCATTTCACACTGGGTTCCCGGACAAAGCGTCAACATGGAAACCGATGTCATCGGCAAGTATGTGAGCCGCATGCTCGCTCCCTGGAACACCGCTTCCACTCCGGTCAAACCATCTGCCATCACCCCGGATTTTTTAAAAGAACACGGATTTTAGTCCCGCTCAGGGACAAGCAAACACGAGGAAAACATGCATATTTGTTCGGCCGAAGAGGCCATCAAGGAGATAAAGGAAGGCCGGATGATCATCCTGGTGGATGACGAGGACCGCGAAAATGAAGGCGATCTGACCATTGCCGCGGAAAAAGTCACGCCCGAAGCCATCAATTTCATGGCCAAATTCGGACGCGGACTGATTTGCCTGGCCCTGGAGCCGGCCCTGGTCGACAAGCTGGAACTGCCGCTGATGGCCAAGCGCAACACCTCGAAATTCGGAACCAACTTCACGGTGTCCATTGAGGCCAAGCAGGGCGTGACCACGGGCATTTCCGCTCATGATCGGGCGCTGACCATTCAGACCGCCGTGGCCGACGCCACCACCCCCGAAGACATCGCCACTCCCGGCCACATCTTTCCCTTGCGGGCCAGACCCGGCGGCGTGCTGGTCCGGGCCGGTCAGACCGAAGGTTCCGTTGATCTGTCCCGACTGGCCGGGCTCAAAGGCGCGGCCGTGATCTGCGAGATCATGAACGACGACGGCACCATGTCGCGCATGCCGGAGCTGCGCACGTTCGCCGAAGAGCACGGCATGAAGATCGCAACCATCCGCGACCTCATTGCCTACCGTTCCCGCAAGGACTCGCTGGTCCGGCGCGTGGCTGAAGCCCGCATGCCGACCTGCTACGGCGAGTTTTCCATTGTCGCCTATGAGAACGACATCGACAGCCATACCCACATCGCCCTGGTCAAAGGTGAAATCGACGAAGACACGCCGGTCCTGGTCCGGGTACACAGCGAATGCCTGACCGGCGACGTGTTCGGCTCCATGCGCTGTGACTGCGGCAGCCAGCTCCAGCGGGCCATGCAACAGGTGGACAAGGAAGGAGCGGGAGTCATCCTCTACATGCGCCAGGAAGGCCGGGGCATCGGCCTTGGCAACAAGATCAAGGCCTATCACCTTCAGGACGAAGGGCGGGACACGGTCGAAGCCAACATCGAACTGGGCTTTGCCCCGGACCTGCGCGACTATGGCCTGGGTGCCCAGATCCTGGTTGATCTCGGCGTCAAACGCATGCGTCTTTTGACCAACAACCCCAAAAAAATCATTGGCTTGGAAGGCTATGGCCTCAAAGTCGAAGAACGGGTGCCGATCGAAATCCCGGCCTGCGACGACAACAAGTGCTACCTGCACACCAAGTACGCCAAGCTCGGCCATCTGCTGCACCTTGAGCCAGAGTCCAAATAATTTCCCAAGGAGACACCATGCTGCACATCAAAACCATCGAAGGCCATCTGCAGGCCCAGGATCTGAAATTCACCATCATTGCCAGCCGTTTCAACGATTTCATTGTCGACCGGCTGGTGGGCGGAGCAGTGGACTATCTGGTCCGCCATGGGGCCGAGCGTGAAAACATCACGATTATCCGCGTGCCCGGAGCCTTTGAAATGCCCCTGGTGGCCCAGAAAGTGGCCCGCGGCGGCAAGGCCGATGCCATCGTCTGTGTCGGCGCCGTCATCCGTGGCGCCACCCCGCATTTCGACTACGTCTGCAGCGAGGCGACCAAGGGCATTGCCCACGTATCGCTGGAAACAGGGATTCCCATCGGATTCGGTCTGCTGACCACCGACACGCTGGAGCAATCCATCGAACGCGCCGGCAGCAAGGCCGGAAACAAAGGCGTTGAAGCCGCGGCGGCTGCTCTGGAAACCCTGCGCGTGCTGCAGCAGATCTAGAGGTCTTTGTGAGCAACAATCGCCGGCATCAACGCCGCTTTGCCTTTCAGGTCATCTATTCGCTGAACTTCGGACCGAATCTGTCCAAAGACGGACTGGTCCGGTCCTTTGACAACTTCTGGTCCGAAGAAGACTTTGATTTGCCGCGTGAAGAGTCCTATGCATGGGAGCTGGTGGAAGGAGTGCTGGATCACTTCGGCCAGATCGACGAGATCATCACGCTCCATTCGCAGCACTGGAAGCTGAGCCGTATCGCCAAAGTCGAATTGACCATTTTGCGGCTTTCCCTCTACGAGATGCTCTTTTGCCCCGACATCCCGCTCAAAGTGGCCATGAACGAAGCCGTTGAACTGGCCAAGGACTTCGGGGACGACAACTCCAAGACCTTTGTCAACGGCGTGCTCGACGCCGCGGCCAAAGCGGCGGAACGCGACCGCGGCAAGACAATCAAGCCCCCAATCATGGAATCCTGAGGACAGCATGAGGCACTACGATTTCAAAAACATCGAGGAAAAATGGCAGCAGGCCTGGACCGACCAGGGCAGCTTCCGGACCGCGACGACCCGCGACAGAAAAAAATACTATGTCCTTGAAATGTTCCCCTATCCGTCGGGGCGCATCCACATGGGCCATGTCCGCAATTATTCCATCGGCGATGTGGTCGCCCGCTACAAGCGCATGCAGGGATTCAACGTTTTTCATCCCATGGGCTGGGACGCCTTCGGCCTTCCGGCGGAAAACGCGGCCATCAAGAACAACACCCACCCGGCCAAGTGGACTTACGAAAACATCGCCTACATGCGCACCCAGCTCAAGCGGTTGGGCTATTCGTACGATTGGGACCGTGAAATCGCCACCTGTCATCCGGGTTACTATCGCTTTGAACAGGAATTTTTCCTCAAGTTTCTCAAAAAAGGACTCGTTTACCGCAAAAAGGCTCCGGTCAACTGGTGTCCGAGCTGCCATACGGTGCTGGCCAACGAGCAGGTCGAGGAAGGATTGTGCTGGCGCTGCGACTCCGAAGTGCAGCAGAAAGAGCTGTCACAATGGTTTTTGCGCATCACCGACTACGCCGAGGAATTGCTGGCCGACCTGGACAAACTGTCCGGCGGCTGGCCCGAACGGGTTCTGACCATGCAGCGCAACTGGATCGGCAAAAGCGTCGGCGCGGAACTGCGCTTTGCGGTCAAGGAACTTGATGCGCAGATCGCGGTCTTCACCACCCGTCCGGACACCCTGTACGGCGCAACCTTCATGAGTCTGGCGCCGGAACACCCCCTGGTTGCCACATTGATCGCCGGCACCGCGCAGGAAGGGCAGGTCAAGGAATTTGTCGACCGCATCGCCAAGATGGATCGCATTGTCCGCACGGCCGACGATCTGGAAAAGGAAGGCGTCTTTACCGGCCGCTACTGCGTGAACCCCCTGACCGGTCGGGACATGCCGATCTACGTGGCCAACTTCGTGCTCATGGGCTACGGCACGGGTGCGGTCATGGCCGTTCCGGCCCATGACCAACGCGATTTTGAATTCGCCGCCAAGTACGATCTGCCGAGGGCAGTGGTCATCACGCCCCGGGAGGAGCAGCTTGACCCGGACTCCATGACCGAGGCGTACACCCTGCCCGGCGTCATGACCAATTCCGACGAGTTCAACGGCATGGATTCCGAGGCGGCCAAGCAGGCCATTGTCGACAAACTCGGCAACCAGGGCCTCGGCAAACCCACGGTCAACTACCGCCTGCGCGACTGGAACATCTCGCGCCAACGCTACTGGGGCGCGCCCATCCCGGTCATCTACTGCGAAAGCTGCGGCATCGTGCCCGTACCGGAAAGCGACCTGCCCGTGGAATTGCCCCTCGACGTCCAGGTCAATCCCGACGGCCGCTCGCCCCTGCCCCAGTGCGAAAGCTTCGTCAACGTGACGTGTCCGACCTGCGGCCAGCCGGCCCGGCGCGAGACGGACACCATGGACACCTTTGTCGAGTCTTCCTGGTATTTCGCCCGCTACATCTCAGCCCGCAACGACGAGTCCGCCTTTGACCGCGACGACGTGGCCTACTGGATGCCCGTGGATCAGTATATCGGCGGCATCGAGCATGCCATTTTGCATCTTTTGTACTCGCGCTTTTTTGTCAAAGCCCTGCGCGACGAAGGCTATCTCAGTCACGACGAGCCGTTCCGGAATCTCCTGACTCAGGGCATGGTCCTCCTGCACGGGTCCAAGATGTCAAAATCCAAGGGCAATGTGGTTGATCCGGACGAAATGATCGAAAAGTACGGAGCCGACACGGTCCGTCTGTTCTGCCTCTTTGCAGCCCCTCCGGAAAAGGATCTGGAATGGAACGACAAGGGGATCGAGGGAGCGAGCCGCTTTCTGAACCGCTTGTGGCGGCTGGTGGACGAACTGGAAGACGTGCTGTCCGCCGTGGATCCATGCGTTCCGGCGCCCGGTTCCCTGACCGAGACCGAAAGCGAACTGCGACGCAAGGAGCACGACACCGTGCGTCGGGTGGAGCGGGACATCGAAAACAAGTTCCAGTTCAACACGGCCATTGCCGCCATGATGGAGCTGGTCAACACCCTGTACGCGACCAAGGACGAACTGCGCGACTCCGCCAACGGTCCGCTTCTTTTGTCCTCGGCCATTTCGTCCATGCTGGTCGCCTTGTCACCCATTGCGCCGCATATCTGCGAAGAGCTCTGGGAGCGCATGGGACACACCCGCCCCCTGGCGGCCGAACCATGGCCTCGCCACGATCCAGAGGCCCTGATCACCAGGGAAGTGACCGTGGCCCTGCAGGTCAACGGCAAGCTGCGCGGCCAGGTATCGGTGTCTGCGGACGCTTCCGACGAAGCGGTTCAGGCCACGGCCCTGAACGATCAAAACGTTGTCCGACACATTGAGGGGAAAACCATTGTCAAAGTCATCGTCATCCCCGGCAAGCTGGTTAACATCGTGGTCAGGTAGATTCGTGGGGGCGATGCTGGTCATCGCCCTTTTTCTGCCCGCCTGCGGCTACCAGCTGACGGCCAATGCTCCCATCGACCTGCCCCAGGACAGCACCCGACTGTTCCTGCGCAAGGTGACTGATCCGACCACGGAAACCTGGATGGAGCCCATGCTGCGCTCAGCCCTGCGCGACGAACTCACCCGCCGGGGCAACGTCAAGTGGGTCAGCCTCGACGAGGCCCAGGCCACGGTCAACATCGACGTACGGTCGTACAGCACGTCCGATGCGGTCAAAGGCCGCGACGATGTGACCATCAAATCCTCTGCCACGATCCAACTCGAAGTCACCTTTCACAACGCCGATACCGGGGTCCTGATCTGGACCTCCGGGCCCGTCGTGGCCAGCGAGTCATATCGGGGCGAAGGCGGGCTGCGAACGGCAACCGGCGAATACCAACCATCATCGGCCAAGCGCGCGGCCACCCAGGCGGCCGTGGAACTGGCCATGCGACTGGTGGCCGACCGGCTCAACCAGAACTTCTGACACCATGCCGCGCCAAGGGTTCTCGTTTCTGATCTGCTCCGACCCGGAACTCCTGAAGGACCGCCTTGGCGAACTCCTTCAGGAAGAAGGGTTCACGGCGAAAATCTTCTGGGGAGACGAGGACCTCACCCCTCTTTACTGGCAGACTCTGACCGTGCCTTCGATGATGGGGCCGCCCAACGCCGTGGTCCTGAGACGGGCCAACGATCAACCTGACGAGTTCTGGGGCAAAGTCGAAAACCTGCTGGCCATGGTCCGGTCCTCAATCTGGCCCATTTTCTGCCTGGAGGCTGACTGGAAGGCCGGCAAGCCGGCCGTCGCCAAGGCCGTGACCAAGGGCAGATACTGGCCGGTGGCGCAAAAAAAAGGCTGGGTCTGGGAACACCCCGGATTGTCCAGGACAACCATCGGCCAGGAACTGGACCGGTTTTCCCGGCAACACGGCCTGACGTATGGCCCGGGAGTTAAAAAAATCCTCGCGGAAACCCTGCCCCTGTCTTTTATCGCCCTGCGCAACGAACTGGAAAAAATCCTGCTGCTGGCCGGTGAAGATGCCACAATTCGAGCGGATCACCTTGATGCCCTGGATGTGGCCGACGGGTTTGACCTCTTTGCCTTCCTGCGCTCGCTGCAACGGCCCGAGGGTCGTCAGAAAGCCTGGCAGCAGGCCCTGAATGATCCGGCGATGGCCGGCGGGGACATGGTCTTTCCCATAGCGGCCATGCTGGTGCGCGAGGCGCGTCAGTTGTGGCAGCTGCTTCACGGCGAGGACAGCAAGGTCAGTCTCTATCCGAGCCTGAAAAACGAAAAAAAGCGTCTGGCCGAGCGTCTGGGTCCGGAGCGCATTGCCCGCTTCTGGGATATGGCCCTGCAGGCGGATACCGACATCAAGACGGGCCGTCTCAAGCCACCCCAGGCCATGGAAAACCTGATCAAGGAAGCCCAGCGTTCATGGTGAAAGAGGACCCGCCCCACTATCTCGGCCACCGCCAACGCCTGCGCGAACGACTGGACAGGGAACCGCGCAGCCTTGGCGACCACGAACTCCTGGAACTTCTTCTGACCTATGTCCTGCCGCGCAAGGACACCAAGATCCAGGCCAAGACCCTGTTGACCAGATTCGGCACCCTGGGCGACGCCCTGACGGCCGACCCGGCTCGCGTCGCGGACATTCCCGGTCTGGGCCGGGGCGCGGCCACATTCTGGCGCACCCTGCAGGAATGTCTGGCCAGAAAGGCATCCGGGCCAGTGGCCCGCAAAGAGCAATTCACCTCGCCCGATCAGGTGCGGGAACTGATTCAATCCCGCCTCGGCCATCTGACCAAGGAGGAATTCTGGGTCATTCTGGTCGACAACCAGAACCGCCTTCTGTGCTTCGAACAGGTTTTGCAGGGCACGGTGGACCAGACCGCAGCCTACCCGCGCGAAATACTGGAACTGGCATTGCGACAACGGGCCAGTGGCCTGATTCTGGTCCATAATCACCCCGGCGGAGACCCTACACCGTCGCTTCAAGACAAAAAATTGACCGAAACCATGGCCCGTCTCGCTCCAGACCTTGGTTTACGCCTTCTTGACCACCTGATCGTCACCTCAGAATCCTATTCCAGTTTCCGCCAGCTCGGCCTGCTTTAATTTTTTGCCTTAAAAATAGGCAAATCCCCTGTTTTTCCCTTGCTTCTGGTTCGTCTGACCTTATAGGTCACTGTATTTTTCATTTCACGACTAATTTTCTGCCAATACATCACCATGAGGAGACCGCAATGAGCGACGAACAGCACTTCACCCCCAAGGACGACGATCTTCAAGGTGAAAATCCTGATACAGCCAGCACGGAGCACGTGTTGGAGGAGGCGGAGATACCCAAGACCATGCCTCTTCTGGCAGTGCGGGATATTGTCGTCTTCAACTACATGATCCTGCCCCTTTTTGTCGGGCGGGAAAAAAGCGTCCAGGCCGTGGACGCAGCCCTGAACGGCAACCGCTATATCCTGATCAGCACCCAGAAAGACGAAACCGTCGATGACCCCACCCCGGACGATCTCTACACCATCGGGACCGTGGCCATGATCATGCGCATGCTGAAAATGCCCGACGGCCGTCTGAAGGTCCTGGTGCAGGGGCTGACCAGGGCCAGAATCACCCGCTTTGTCCAGCACGCGCCTTTTGACATGGTCGACATCGAAACCATTGATGAATTGGTGGTCGAAAGTCCCGGACCCGAGGAAGAGGCCCTGTTGCGTTCGGCCAAGGAGCAGAGCGAAAAGATCCTCAGCCTGCGCGGCATTGATGCCGGCGAAATCATGAACGTCCTGAACTCCGTCAACGACCATGGTCGGCTGGCCGATCTGGTTGCCTCCAACCTGCGCATGAAGTCCTCGGAAGCTCAGCGCATTTTGGAAAACCTGGACCCCATCGAGCGCCTCAAGCTGGTCAACTCCCAGCTGATCAAGGAAGTGGAAGTCGCGTCCATGCAGGCCAAAATCCAGTCCATGGCCAAAGAAGGCATGGACAAAGCCCAGCGGGAATACTTCCTGCGCGAACAGCTCAAGGCCATCCGCCGCGAACTGGGGGACAAAGGCAGTGAAAGCGAAGAAATGGAGGAGTTGCGCAACACCCTAAACTCCATCGGCCTGCCCAAAAAAGTCAAGAAAGAGGCGGACAAGCAGCTGTCCAGGCTGGAATCCATGCATCCGGACAGCTCCGAATCCACGATTTTGCGCACCTATCTGGACTGGATCATCGACCTGCCGTGGAAAAAAACCTCCAAGGATCGCTTGGACATCAAGGAAGCGGCCAAGATTCTCGACGAGGACCACTACAATCTGGAAAAGGTCAAGGAGCGCATACTTGAGTACCTGAGCGTGCGCAAACTGAACCCGACCATGAAGGGGCCCATCCTGTGCTTTGTCGGTCCTCCAGGCGTGGGCAAGACATCGCTTGGCAAATCCATTGCCCGTTCCCTTGGACGCAAATTCGTGCGCATGTCCCTGGGCGGCATGCGTGACGAAGCAGAAATCCGTGGCCATCGGCGGACCTACATCGGGGCCATGCCGGGACGGATCATCCAGTCCATGAAAGATGCCGGGACCATAAACCCAGTCATCATGCTGGATGAAATCGACAAACTGGGCAGCGACTTCCGCGGCGATCCGTCTTCGGCCCTGCTGGAGGTGCTTGATCCGGAGCAGAACAACTCCTTTACGGACCATTACCTGAACGTGCCCTATGATTTGTCCAAGGTCATGTTCATCTGCACGGCCAACATGCTCGACACCATTCCGTCGGCCCTGCTCGACCGCATGGAAGTCATCCGCATCCCCGGCTACACGGAACAGGAAAAAATCACGATTGCCAGGCGTTACCTGCTGTCACGTCAAATCAAGGAAAACGGCCTGACCAAGAGCACCCTGATCGTGTCCGACGCCGTCCTGGCCGAAATCATCCGCGGGTACACGCGGGAAGCCGGCCTGCGCAACCTGGAACGCGAAATCGGCTCGGTCTGCCGGAAATACGCCCGCAAGGTGGCCGAAGGAAAGAAAGGTCCGTTCCGCCTGACCAGCGTGTCCCTGGTCAAGCTGCTGGGCAAGCCCAAATTCCTGGATGAAGAACGGGAGAGCACCATGCCGCCCGGCGTGGCCCTGGGCCTGGCCTGGACCCCGTATGGCGGGGCGATCCTGCACATCGAGTGCAGTCTCCTGCCGGGCAAGGGAAAGCTCATCCTGACCGGCAAACTGGGTGAAGTGATGAAGGAAAGCGCCCAGGCCGCCTTGAGTTACGCCCGCAGCAAGAGCAAGGTTTTGGGCATTGCCGAAGACTTCTTCGACACCCACGACATCCATATCCATGTTCCAGCCGGAGCCACCCCCAAGGACGGTCCATCGGCCGGAGTTACCCTGGTTACGGCGCTGATCTCGGCCATCACCAACGAATCCGTGGCCTCGGACGTGGCCATGACCGGCGAAATCACCCTGCGCGGCCGGGTTATGCCGGTCGGCGGAATCAAGGAGAAAATCCTGGCCGCAGTCAGCCACGGGGTGAGCCGGGTTATTATCCCGGCCCAGAATGCCCACGATCTGGACGAGATTCCCAAGGAACTGAGAAAACGCATCACGGCCCGGACCGTTGAGACCATCGACGAAATCTGGCCCGAGGTGCGCTCGAAAAAAGACTGATCCGACGACACCACAGCGCCCCGCATCGTATAAACCATGCGGGGCGCTGTGGTGATGACCGTCGACCGGCCCGCAGGCTAACGGTCACACGACCAGGGAGTCTCCTATCTCCTTGAACAGATCCGCCAGGGTGACCACGCCGATGATCCGCCCCCCCTCCTCAACCACGGCCCGTCCGCGACGATAGTCCAGAAACACTTCCAACACCCTGGCCAAGGGGTCGTTGGGCTTGAGCACCGGCACGTCAGCCTGCAGGCAGTCCGCGATGCGAATCTGGGCGCAACTGCGGCAGGCCTGACTGAAGGCCTGGTCCCAATCAACCTCGTTGCCGTCCAGGACCGAACCCTTGAGCAGGCACGGACCAATGCCCTGGACCAGATTCCACATGGACAAGATGCCCATAAAGCGTTCGCTCTTGGAAAACACCAGCACGAATCCGTTATCCGGCTGCTTGACCCTGCTTTGGCGCAAGGCGTCAATGGCCTGCGCCAATGTGGCGTCCTCGTGCACAAAGGCAAATTCCTCACGCATGATATCCCAGGCCCTTTTTCGCAACAGCATAATAATCCCCCGTGGTTGGCAATGTGAAGCGGGCAATGCCCGCGGTTTGTCGTTCAGTCGAAATCGGTCAGCAGCGCCCCGATATGCAGTTCATCGGTCAGGGAGTGGTTCTGGTACAAGGCCCGGATGCGCCACAGGGCCTGTTGCAGATGGGCGTTGGTGATGCCGTTGGTAAGCGCCGTGTACGCTTCGAGAAAAGCGGCCAGGTGATCGCAAATCTTGAGCATTTTCCCATCCTTGGGACAGAATTCATTATGATTGTACTGCCCCTGCAACTGCTCCCAGCTGACAATGCGGGCCGCGCCGTCCTGCAGGATGGTGGAGTCGAACTCCGACCCGACGTCCGTTCCCAGAAAGTATCCCAGCCGATCAACCAGTCCGTCATAGGAGCCAGATTTCAAAATAGCAAAAAGACGGCGGTCCAGCTCGCGGGCCTCGTACTCGCGGATCAGGTCTCCGATGCCCTGAACCGAACTTTTGACCGGAGAAATGATGTCGCGGGTCAGAAGCTCCGGAATGTCGTGGAACAGCCCGGCATAGAAATTATTCTGCCGCCGCACCGGGCAGGCCCCGACGGCAATGCTGAAACAATAGGCAAAACAGGCCACAATGAACATGTGCCCCAGCACCGACGTCTCCGGAATGCGGGGAGTCTGGGACCACCGTTTCTGAAACCGCAGCTGACCGCACATGGTCGCAAACTTGCCAAGGCTCGACGCCGGACCGGCCATCAGCTCGGCCACGCCGGCAAGATCCAGGTGGGCTTCGAGACCGCGCTGAAAATTCCCCTCAATCTCCGCCATTTCCTCGTCCCAGGGGTTGAGGTCGCGGATGAGATGAAACTCCCAGCGACTGGCAAACAGATGCGCCGCGCTCAGGATCTTGGAGGCAAGGGTCTGATCCCCCCGGATTTGACGGTCAAAATGCCGTCGCATGGCGTCCCAAAAATCCTTGCCCAGAGGCTGAATGCGAGGCTGAAGCTCGTCCAGAACCCAGGCCGTCAACTGCTGGTAATGGGCGGGATTGGCCTTGATCTGATAAAAAATCGGCGGTTTGATGTCGGTGATGACCAGGCGGTAGAGATAATCGAAGATACCGCCCCGAACAATGTCCTCGCCCAAGGCGGCCCTTTCGGCAGAAGGCAAGTCCCGGGAATTCAGCTCAAACAGCAACCAGGCGACAATCATCTTGTGCGCCTGCTTGTCGACCTCCACCAATTCCATGGGACGCATCTTGTCGTTCCACCGCTTCATAAAACTTCCGGAAAAAATCAGCTGTAACAAACCTTTACGGATACTTGCCATCCATTTCCTCCATGCAGGACCCGGCTCGCGCCGAAACCGTATTTTTTTCTTCGGAATCGCGGAAAAATACTTTACAACCACGGCCGGGAAAGATAGCTGATTCGTTCCTTATCCCACACGCATTGTTTCGTTACGTTGTAGCGGTTACGGCGGTAAAGCACAAGCATTTGTGCATGTTACCTCCGATCTCAAGGTTGAAAGCACCCGCAACGACACGGGTTTATCAGGCAGGAGCCACAGAAATGAAGACGTACAGTCCCAAAGCAAGCGAACTGACCCACAAATGGTATCTTGTCGACGCCAAGGACAAGGTCCTGGGTCGGCTTGCTACGGAAATAGCCACCCGCCTCCGGGGAAAGCACAAGGCCGAGTTTGCCCCGCACATGGATAACGGTGATTTCATCATCGTCATCAACGCGGACAAGATCAAAGTGACCGGCAACAAGCCCACGCAGAAGGTGTATTATCGGCACACCGGATACGTTGGCGGTCTCAAGGAAACCACCCTGGAAGAGATGATGGCCAAAAAGCCCGAACAGGTCATCACGAAGGCCGTTCGCGGTATGCTGCCCAAGAGCGCCCTGGGCTATCAGCTGATCACGAAACTGAAAGTTTACACCGGCGCGGAACACCCCCACCAGGCTCAGCAGCCTGAAGTGCTGGACATCTAATCAGGGATGGAGAGGATTATGAGTCAAGATTTCTTCTACGGTACCGGCAAAAGAAAGACATCGGTTTCCCGGACCAGACTGTACAAGGGCACCGGCAGCATCACGGTCAATGGTCGCGAGCTGGCCGATTACTTTCCCCGAGCCACGTTGCAGATGATCATTCGTCAGCCCCTTAAGCTGACCAAAACCATGGAAAAGTTCAACATCGCCTGTCGGGTTACCGGCGGCGGACTTTCGGGTCAGGCCCAGGCAGTGCGCCACGGCATCAGCCGCGCCCTGCTGGAATTCGATCCCGAAATGCGCGGTGTGCTCAAACGCGCCGGCTTCCTGACCCGTGATTCACGCGTCAAGGAAAGAAAGAAGTACGGCCTGCGCGCCGCTCGCGCCCGCTTCCAGTACTCCAAGCGTTAATCATCGTTCGTTTCCTGGACTTATGGGGCAGGGGTGCGTGTGCACTCCTGCCTTCTTTTTTTACTTACGGAGCACTGCGTGGCGACCAAAAAAATCCAGCCGGCCATGGTCTTCGCTGATGCCGGCGGCAATATTTTCGACGACCCCGACCTTTTGATGCTGGTGCGCAGGGGGCGGGAACTGACCCTGCCGCGGCCGGACGAACTCATTCCCCTGCCTGAAGGCAGCGATCTGTACCTGTTGCCCGGCCGGTACGCCCTGGGCTTCGACGCCCAGTCCGGCAAAGCCATGTCCGTTGAGGATCGGGCCGTGGCCGCGTTTGTCTGTCCGTCCTATACGTTGTCGGCCACGGTTGCGTATCTGACCGGCGACAACTGCCCCAAGCTGCCGCTTTTCTCCTACGGCGCCGTGGGCTTTGCCCATGACCGGTTCTGGGTGGCCGCGACCCAGGTCGACAAGGACCGCCGCCAGGTCTTTGCCGGCGTTGCCCCGGAGCGCATCACCAAAGGGGCTCAGGACCTGCTCAAGCGCTACCCCAAAAACCGTCTGATCCAGCATCTTTCCGCCTGCGCCCTGACCTTTTGCTGCCCGGCAGCCAAGAACCTGGCCCTGGGACGCTACGAAGCGCCCTTGCCCACGGCCCGCGCATGCAATGCCCGCTGCTATGGCTGCATTTCGCACCAACCGCAGGATTCAGGCTTCCCGGCTCCGCAGAATCGCATCGCCTTCACCCCCACGGCTGCTGAACTTGTGGAAATCATGCACCTGCATTCCAAACGGGCCAAACATCCCGTGCTGTCTTTTGGCCAAGGCTGCGAAGGCGAACCCCTGACCGAGGCGGCCCTGATTACCGAGGCCATTGCCCGCTTTCGCCGCGAAGGAGGTCAGGGCACGGTCAACATCAACACCAACGCCAGTCTGCCGGACCGCCTGCCTGATCTGGCCAGGGCCGGGCTTGATTCCATTCGGGTCAGCCTGAACAGCGCCCGTCGGCACGTCTACGACAGCTACTACCGCCCCCAAGGCTACGATTTTGACGACATGCGCCGATCCATCATCGCCGCCAAGGAGCATGACCTGTTCGTCTCGCTCAACTACCTGTTCTTTCCCGGCGTCAACGACACGGAAAGCGAATTGGAGGCCTTGACCGAACTCGTGTCCACGACCCGGCCCGACTACGTCCAGATGCGCAATCTGAGTCTGGACCCCGAACTGTACCTGGCCTGCGTCGGGGACCCGACGGAACCGTCCATGGGCCTGGGCAACTTCATGAAGCGTCTCAAAACCGCGTGCCCGTGGATCAACTACGGCTACTTCAATCCGTATCTTCACGACAAACAGCCCGTGTTATGGTGAACACTGTCCACCCCCATTCCTCGCCTTGGCGGAGTCCGGCATGATCACCGCTCTTGTTTTTCTGATCCTGATCTGCATCCTGCTGGCCGGCGGCCTTGTCGGGTTTTATCGTCATGGGCCGGGGCGTCTGCGCTGGCTGATTCCCGGCCTGGCCACGACCGTCGCCCTGATCGGTCTGGCCTTCATGCTCGCAGCGGCGGCATTTTTTCCGATGCTGGCCGACGACCCGAGCCCGTCCATTCTCTATGCCCTGCCCATGGCCGCCCCGCTGGCGGTTTTGTGCGGATTTCTGGCCATTGTCCTGCAACGGGTGTTCTCGCCCCTGGGCAGCATCAACCCGGTTCTACCGGCGGCGGTACTGGCTCTGACCCTGGCGGCAAGCCTGATGGGCCTGACCGGATGGCACCGTCTCGGCAACGGACTGCTCGACACCTCGCCGGAACAACCACGGCAAGCGGTGGTCATGGAAACACGTGGAAAAAAGGCTGTGGTGGAATGGGATAACGGCCGGCGCAAGGAACTGCGGGGCAATTTCGAGGCGGTCAGGCCCGGCGCGCGCCTGACGATAACGGTCAGAAAAGGATATTACCGCCAACCCTGGATCAGCAACGTGACGATCCAGGAGCCATAAACAAGACGGGCGGCTTTCGCCGCCCCGGTATCAACAGGCATTCCGGTCCGAAAATTCAATCCGGACCTGCTCCACATCGTCACCGCGTTCTTCTATTTCGCCGATGATCCAGGCGTCGTACTTTAACGCGCCGAGACGGTGCACCACGTCCTCGGCCATGTCTTTCTTGACGACCATGATGTAGCCGATGCCGCAGTTGAAAATCTGGAGCATCTCCTCCCAGCTCAGGTCGCCCTGGTCACGCAGCCAATCAAACACGGGCAGAATGTTCCAGGTTCCGAACCGGATTCGGGCCGTGACCATTTTGGGCAGGACCCGCACGATATTGTCGTAGAATCCGCCTCCCGTGATATGCACCATGCCGTGGATTTCCCAGTCACGCATGATGTTGCGCACAGCGTCGACATAAATGCGCGTCGGCTCAAGCAGCACCTCCGCCACGGTCCGGTCCGATCCGGGAAAACGCGATTCCGGAGTCAGCCCGGACTGGGCGTAGAGTTTGCGCACCAGGGAATAGCCGTTGGAATGCACGCCCGACGAGGCCAGACCGATAATCTGATCTCCCACGCCGATACTGGAGCCGTCGACGATCTTGTCGTTGTCGACCATGCCGACGCAAAATCCGGACAGGTCGTACTCGCCCTCGGGGTAAAAGTCCGGCATTTCGGCCGTTTCACCGCCGATAAGAGCGCACTGAGCTTCTTTGCAGCCCTCGACTATACCCTTGATCACATCGGCCGCCTTATCGACATCCAGCTTGCCGGTGGCGAAATAATCAAGAAAAATAAGTGGCTTGGCACCCTGAACAATGATGTCGTTGATGCTCATGGCCACCAGGTCGATGCCCACGGTGTCATGGCGGTCAAACAAAAAGGCGAATTTGAGTTTGGTGCCCACGCCGTCGGTGGAAGCCACCAGCACCGGATCGTTGAACATGGTCATGGGCGGTTTGAACAATCCGCCGAAACCACCGATGTCGTTGATCACGCCCTTGGTATACGTGGACGCCACCATGGATTTGATTCGGGACACAAAGGTGTTGCCCGCCTGAATATCCACCCCGGCATCTTTGTAGGCCTTGTCTCTTTGGGACATGTACAACTCCTTGTTTCTTGCTCGTTGCCCGGCTATCCTGGGTCACAATCTGTCATGATGGAGGCCAACGTGCTTATGCTCTCGAACCGTCCAAGTAAAGCAAAATACAGGCTCTTGGCAAGGATGATCCTGGCGCTGATCTGCCTGATTCCCTTCCAGACCATGGCTCAGGACATACGTATCCAGTCGGAAGAACACGAAGACACCATCATCCGCGTCGGCCCCGGCAACGAACAGGCCATACGCCTTGATTCCGACCCGGACAACGGAACGCAGATCATGGTCACGCCCCCTCCTCCCCCTGAAGACGAAAAGCTTCTCGGGCCGATCTTCATTACCCCGGAAATCATCATCAGGAAATAGACCATGTCCACTCCCGCCCAACTCTGGCAACCCCGTGGCCAGGACGCCCTGTGCCTGCTTTGCGCCCATTCCTGCCTGATTGCCCCGGGGCACCGCGGACAATGCGGGGTGCGCGAAAACATCCACGGCCGGCTCGTGACCCTCACGTACGACAGGATTTCAGCCCTGAATCTTGATCCCATCGAAAAGAAACCGCTTTTCCACTTTCTGCCCGGCACCACGACCCTGTCCCTGGGCACTCCGGGCTGCAATCTGGGCTGTTCGTTCTGTCAAAACGCATCGCTGTCCCAACCGCCGCGCCAGGGCTTGGCGGTCCGGGGAGAGCCCGTGCATCCGAACAGACTGGTGCGCATGGCCCAAGAGGCCGGGGCCGCGTCCATTGCCTACACCTATTCCGAACCGACGATTTTTTACGAACTCATGCTGGAGACAGCCCGGGCCGCCTGCGCCGCCGGACTGGCCAACGTCATGGTCAGCAACGGCTTTCAAAGTCCGCAGTGTCTGGCAACGCTCAAACCGTTCATTCAGGCCGCCAACATCGATCTCAAGTCCTTTTCCGACAGCTTTTATCACGACATCTGTCAGGCCCGGCTGGCTCCGGTCCTGCGCAACCTGGTCAAGATGAAAGACATGGGTTGGCATCTGGAAGTCACGACCCTGGTCATTCCGGGCCTCAATGACTCGGAACGCGAACTGACGGACATGGCCCGCTTCATCGCCGCGGAACTGGGCGTGGATACGCCGTGGCACGTCTCCCGCTTTCATCCCTGCCATCAGATGACGGACTATCCGCCCACTCCCCTGGACACGCTGCGCACCGCCTACGATCTCGGCCGCAGCCAGGGTCTGCACTATGTTTTTGTCGGCAACGTGCCGGGCTCAGGGCTTGAAAATACCGTTTGTCCGGGTTGCGGCAGGACCGTGGTTGAACGTCGAGGTTTCGCCGTGGAGCGGATGCGGCTCGCGGACGGCTGCTGCCGGGACTGCGGCCGCAAGGTGATGCAGTCCAGGTCGACAGGAGACTGCTGAGGCGTGGCGAAGGTCAGTACTCGATGCCGGGCCGGGCCTTGCCGCCCGCAGCAAAAACATGCTTGACCTCGGTGATGTCCGAAACAATGTCGGCCAGATCCACCAGCCAGTCCGGTGCTCCCCGGCCGGACAAAACCAGATGGCAACCCTTGCGGGAACAGTTTTCAATCAGATCGCGCAGTTCGCCCGGCTCAAGCAAACCGTGTCCCAGGGCGTACAGGGCTTCGTCAAGAATCAGCATGTCATGACCCGCTTCGATCATGCTTTCGGCCCAGGCCAGGACCTCCCCGGCTTTTTGCCGATGACGGTCAAAATCCTTGTCGCGGTAAAATCCGGCCCCGCCGGCCAGAAAGCATTCTCCCAGCAACTTGCGCAGCATGTGCTGCTCGCCGGCCTGCTCGTCCTTTTTCATGAACTGGCCGAAGGCCACGGCCATGCCCTGCCCCAGGGCGCGCACGGCCTGCCCGACACAGGCCGAAGTCTTGCCTTTGCCGTTGCCGGTATAAACTACGAGCACGTATCGTCTCCTGTCCGGGTTTTTCCGGTCAGCCGCCCGATGGTGGCCCGGACCTGAGCCAGAATTTCCTCTTCCCCGTCAACCCTGCCGCCGGTCATCAGCACCCGTCCATTGCAGATGGTCGTGTCGACGCAGGCCGAATTGGCGCTGTAGACCAGGTTGGAAACAAGATTGTGCCCCGGCACCATGCGCAGATGGTCGAGGTCGACCAGAATGCAGTCGGCCAAAAGGCCCCTGGCAATACGGCCGCTGTCCAGCCCGTACATCCGCGCGCCGTTGATTGTTGCCGCATCCAGAGCCTCGGCGGCCGGCAAAACCGTGGGATCCATGGCCGAGACCTTGGCCAGGAGGGAGGCGGTCTTCATCTCCGCCATCATGTCCAGCGTGTTGTTGGACGAACAGCCATCCGTGCCCAGGGCCACGTCCACCCCGTGCCGCCGCATGCCGGCGTAGTCGAACTGGCCGGAAGCCAGCTTCATGTTCGAGACCGGGCAATGCACCACCCGCACCCCATGCGCGGCCAACAGGGCCATTTCATCCTCCGTCATCCAGACCGCGTGCGCCAGGCTCAGGCGGGGGCCGAGCAAGCCCAGGTCATGGAGATACTCCACGGGGCGGCGACCATGCCTGGCCAGACAGTCGTCCACTTCCTTGCGGGTTTCGGACAAATGGGTGTGGATCAGCAGATTGTGGCGGTCGGCGTACTCGCTCAGCCAGCGCAGGGACTCGGACGACACGGTGTAGATGGCGTGCGGCCCGAGAATGAACGTGATGCGCTCGCTGTAGCGGCCGCTGTCCTCGTGCAGCGCCATGACCTGCCGTTTCATGGCTTCGGCCCGCTGCGGATCCTCAAAATCAAAAAAAGCGGCCGACAGGGCCGCGCGCAGGCCCATTTCCTCCACGGCCCGGGCCGTGCCCTTCCAGTGCCAGTACATGTCGGCAAAAAACGTGGTCCCGGACTTGATCATCTCCAGGCAGGCCAATTTCGCCCCCCAGTAGATGTCGTCCTCGTTCAGACGGGCTTCAAAGGGCCAGATATGGTCCGTCAGCCACGTATGCAGGTCCATGTCATCGGCGTAGCCTCGGAGCAAGGTCATGGCTGCATGGGTGTGGGCGTTGTGGAACGACGGCAAAATGGCCTTGCCGCTGCCGTCGATGGTCACGTCGGCGACAAAATCCACCGGCCCCCCGATGGAATCGAAACGATTCCCCCGGATCAGCACATCCACGGCTTCACCTTTCAAACTCACGTTTCTGATCAGGACACTCACGCCGCACCTCCATTGTTTGGAGGATCCTGATAGCGGCAACTCCCGATCGTTGTCCACTGCCCAGACAATTCGGAAACATCGCCCTCAGGCCGCGCACATGGCCAGAAACGTCTCATGCAGCCGGGTATCCTCACGCAATTCGGGATGAAAGGCCGTGGCCATGGCGCGGCCCTGACGCACGGCCACGGGGCGGTCGCCAAGCGTGCCCAGAACTTCGACGCAAGGTCCGATCGCGACCACTTCCGGTGCGCGGATAAAGACACCCGGAAACAAGCCGCCGTTGTTCAGGACCACGTCAGCCATGAAACTGTCCGTCTGGCGACCATAGGCATTGCGTGCCACCGTCATCTCCACCAGGCCCAAAAACGGTTCCTCGCCCTTGATCCCTGTGGCCAGCAGAATCATGCCGGCGCACACGCCCCATACGGGACGCGTGGCCGCGAACTCGACCAAGGCCCTGTCCAGACCGCTGGAAACAGCCAGCCTCCGCATGGCCGTGCTTTCACCGCCGGGCAGGACCAGGCCATCGAGCCCGGCAAGCTGTCCGGGCCGACGAACCAGGACCGACTCCCGGCCCAACCGGGAAAACATGGCCCGGTGCTCGGCAAATGCTCCCTGCAGGGCCAGAATGCCGACGGTCATCACCAGCCCCGTCCGGCCATCCGACTGTCTTCACCAAGGCTCCGGGCAGCAATGCCGGACATGGCTTCGCCCAGATTTTCGCTGATGTCGGCCAACACGGCCGGGTCCTCGTAGTGCGTCACGGCCTGGACAATGGCCCTGGCCCGCCGGGCAGGGTCGCCGCTCTTGAAAATCCCCGAGCCGACAAAAACGCCGTCCATGCCCAGATGCATCATCAGGGCCGCGTCAGCCGGAGTGGCCACCCCGCCGGCCGCGAAATTGACCACGGGCAACCGGCCAAGCTCACGGACCTGACGCAACAGTTCCACGGAGGCGCCCAGTTCCTTGGCAAACGTGACCAACTCTTCCGCCGGCATGGAGCAGACCCGGCGGATCTGGCTCTGCACGGTCCGGGCATGACGTACCGCCTCGACCACATCACCTGTCCCGGCTTCCCCCTTGGTGCGGATCATGGCCGCACCCTCGGCAATGCGTCGCAGGGCTTCGCCCAGATTGCGACAGCCGCAGACAAAAGGCACGGCAAACGAGTTCTTGTCGATATGAAATTCCTCGTCCGCCGGGGTCAGGACCTCGCTCTCGTCAATGAAATCCACGCCCACGGCCTCCAGGATGCGGGCTTCGACAAAATGACCGATACGGCATTTGGCCATGACCGGAATGGTCACGCCGGCCATGATCTCGCGAATCATGCCCGGATCGGACATGCGGGCCACGCCGCCTGACAGGCGGATATCCGCCGGCACCCGCTCCAGGGCCATCACCGCGCAGGCCCCGGCCTCTTCGGCGATGCGCGCCTGTTCGGGGTTGACCACATCCATGATCACCCCGCCCTTGAACATGCGGGCCAGACCCGTGTTGAGCAGTGTCGTGTCCTTGATTTCCGTTGTCTGATGCATGGCGTCCTCCTGAAAGATGTTTGGAGGAGCTCTTGAACCAGCCTTGGAGCGCTATGGCAATAACGGTTTATTGGGGACGGAATATGGATGTTTTGTCCATATTCAGGAAGGATCAAGAGAGAGCAGATAGGCGCGCAGATTGACCGTGCGACCGCCCAGGGCCAGTTTTCTGCGGATATGATGGCGGTGGGAATCAATGGTTGCCGCGCCGACTCCCAGACGACGGGCGATTTCCTTGGTGGTCAGCCCCTGACGGATCAGTTCCGCGACCTGATATTCGGCCGGGGTCAAGGCCTGGCAGGCCAAGGACAGACGCCGGCAAAAAGGGGAGGTCAGCTCGGCCAGCCCCTGACGCACGTCGGCCGCGACCGACCTGGCTTCGGGACCGGGGCAAAAGGTTTCAAGCTTGTCCAGCAGCGGGCCGATATGCCGACGGACATTGGCCAGCACAGCCTGTTCGAGTTCCTGACGGTCTTCGTCGCGCTGGCGCAGCAGGACCTTCAGCGCCGCGTTCATTTCCGCCAGACGCTCGGCCTGGGCCAGCAACTCGGCCGTGCGCTCCCGCACCCGCTCTTCGAGGATTTCGTTCTGTCTGGCCTGCACGGCTTCAGCCTGTTTGCGCTCGGTGATGTCGGACACGGTCCCGACATAGCCCAGAAGCTCGCCGTCCACGCCGTACACCGGCCGGGTCTGCTCCTCCACCCAACCCCGGCGGCCGCTGGGACAGACATATCGGTACTCGGCGCGAAACAATGGAAGTGACTGGGTCACGGCCATGGAGCGCTCCTGCTGGAGCCTGGGCAGATCGTCCGGGTGCACGGTCCTGACCCAGCCGTCGCCCAGTGCTTCCCGGGGGGTAAGCTCCATCATCAGACAGAACGTGGTGTTGACAAAGACGCACTTGTCGTTCGCGTCGTCAAAAAAAATGCCCAGCGGAGAACCGTCGACCAGCACCGCCAGCCGGGCCTTCAGGCTGGCCAGGTCCTCGTTGCCCTCCAGCCATTGCTTCGACTCCATGAAATCAGGCACGTCTGCGTCCGGGAATGGTGAACAGTTTCATGTCGTGAACGCTCAACAATAGAAATCATTGCCGTTACGGACCTGAAAGCGCTTTTGCAGCACAAGGCCGGTATCGGTGCGGAAAAAGAGTTTGCGGCCGATATTGCCGCCCAGACTGGAAGCGGCCACGGCAATGCCCTCTTCGGCCAGAATTTCCAGGGCAGCCTGAGCATTGCGCTGACCGGCCGAGGAGTCGCCATGGTGATGAAGGGGGGACGCGCCGCCAAAAACCTTGCATTCCAGGCTGGCCGGAGAAATCCCGGCCCGGGCGAATTCGCGCAGCAAATACCAGATGGACGTGTCGACATACCGAAAATGGTCGCCCCGAACTTTCTTGATCGTAAAATCACCCAATCGCGGCAGCAGGGCATGAAACATACCGCCCCACCTGTATTTGGCGCAATACATGGTCACGGAAACGCAGGACCCCAGCACGGTCTGGATCAGGGTCGGCGTTTTGTAGACCCCGCCCTGCCCCACCAGCATATAGACGTGCGGCAGGTCTCGACAGTCTTCAACACCGTTTGTGGCCTGAGCCGGAAACGCCTTGTTTTTTTTCATGGTTCTTTGCATTGCCGTCATGGGAATCTTGGGTGTAAAGGCCTGAAGCAATCCACTTCATAGGCGAACATTAACCATTCCTCCGTGCACATGTCACCTACAAAAAACAGTTTCCGCTCCGGACTGCGCCTGGAACTGCCCTACCTGGTCGACGCCCTGGCCCGTGGCCATGGATTTCTGCACAACGCCGCCCAGTTTCAGTTTCTGGCCGAAATCATCGCCGACCATCGCCGTCACGACATGGAACCACCCGCGTCGTTTCTGGTCGCCGGATGCGACCAGGGTATAGACGCATACAGCATGTGCATCACCCTGCTCGAAGAAGAACGGCGTTGCGCCGGCCTGACCTTCTCCATCCTGTCCACCGACTTTCTACCGGCCAACCTGGACCGGGCCATCGCCGGGATATATCCGGCGGAGGCCGTGTCCAACGTGCCGACCCAACTGACCAAACGCTATTTTCTGCGCAGCCGCAACGCCAACAGCGGCCTGGTCCGCCTCATACCCGGAGTCCGCAGCCGCATTCAGTTCCGCTGCCAGGACATCTTCGAGTCCTTTGCCCTGCGCGAACCCATGGATGTCATCCTCTGCCGCCAGGTCCTGCACCATCTGAACCCGGATCTGGCCACGGCCATGGCCCGGCACCTGCGCCGCTATCTGGCCCCGGGCGGACTGCTGATTCTGGGACGCCCCCTGCCGCGGGTCCCCGGCCTGCGTCACCTGCAGCAGGCCATCTACCAGGCTGTTTGACCCCAAATTGCATTCCCCGATTTACTCCATGGTTTCATGGGTATAGTGTACCTTTTCAAAACACGGAGCACTCAAGGCAAGGACGTCATATGAGCAAGAAAATTCGCATACTTATCGTCGACGACTCGGCTCTGGTCCGCCAGACCCTGGCCTCCATCTACTCTTCGGACCCGGAAATCGAAGTCATCGGCGCTGCCGGCGATCCCTTTGCCGCCGCCGAGATCATGCGTGAACACGTACCCGACGTCCTGTCGCTGGACGTGGAAATGCCGCGCATGGACGGCATCACCTTTTTGAAGAAAATCATGACCCAGCATCCCATCCCGACCATCATCTGCTCCACCCTGACCGAAAAGAACGCCGAAACCACCATGAAGGCGCTGGAATACGGCGCGGTGTCCATCATCCAGAAACCCAAGGTCGGAACCAAACAGTTCATGGAAGAGTCGCGCATCATGCTCTGCGACGAGGTCAAAGCCGCGGCCAAAGCCAAAGTCCAGAAATACGTGCCGCGCACCCTGAAAATCACCCAGAAGCTGACCGCCGACGCGGTGCTGCCCAAAGCCATGTCCCAGGCCATGATCCAGACCACGGAAAAGGTCATCGTGGTCGGGGCCTCGACCGGCGGCACCGAAGCCCTGCTGACCCTCCTGCAAGCCATGCCCGTGGACTGTCCGGGCATCGTCATCGTCCAGCACATGCCTGAAAAATTCACCGCCGCTTTTGCCCAGCGTCTGAACACGCTCTGCGACATCACGGTCAAGGAAGCCGTGGACAACGACACGGTATTGCGCGGTCAGGCTCTGATCGCGCCGGGCAACCTGCACATGCTGCTCAAGCGCAGCGGCGCCCGCTATTATGTCCAGATCAAGGAAGGACCGCTGGTTTCACGACACCGACCCTCGGTCGACGTGCTTTTTCGTTCGGCCGCGCGCTATGCGGGAAAAAATGCGGTGGGAGTGATCATGACCGGCATGGGCGACGACGGCGCCAAGGCCATGCTGGAGATGCGCGAAGCCGGGGCCGCGACAGTGGCCCAGGACGAGGCTTCGTGCGTGGTGTTCGGCATGCCGGGCGAGGCCATCAAGCTGGGCGCGGTGGACAAAATCGTCCCCCTGACCATGATCGCCCCGACGGTTCTGCAGCTTTGCCGGTCCTGACGGACCGGCAAAACCGGTCAGATCAATCCCAACTTGCGCAGTTCTTCAACAATTTTACGTCGTTCAATAGGCTTGACGAGATAGGCCGACGCGCCGCCCTGAAAAAAGGACTGCGTCACGTTTTTCACGTCGTCCAGGGCGCTGGTCATCAGCACCTTGACCTCGCGCGCGGCCGGAACCCCGCGCTCGCGCTCTTTGTCCCGAATGATCTTCAGGGCTTCATGACCGCTCATGTTCGGCATCATGATGTCCAGGAATAAAACATCGTAGGGCACGCCGGCCTCCCAGGCCAGATCAAAGGCCCTGACCGCCTCGCGGCCATCCACGGCCACGTCGCATTCCCCGTATTCCGCCAGCATCTTCAACATGACCTTGCGGCCGACAAAATCATCTTCGACGATCAAAATCCGCATTTCCACCTCGCCTTGGATTAGCAGCTTATTTTGGACCTACTCGAACACGAATACCAAGACCTTTGCACCATCCTCGACCGGCATGGCTGGGTGGAACGCGGTCAAGATGCGTCATGCCGACGCAACCAAGCACACGTCCCCCCGGACGCACCCGGCGCAAGGATGTCTTCTACGAATTCAACCACCCGGAGGCAACTTAAAAACCTTGATCACGGCACAGAGGGCGGCTCAGCCGGGCACTCCCGGATCGTTCCGGACTAGGCTTTCGCCTTCGCCGTCCCTGTCGTTGTCCGTCGCCAGGCCCAGCCTGATCAAGACCGCCTTCAGCTCATCCAGTTCCAACGGCTTGGACATGTAATCGTTCATGCCCTCGGCCAGAAACTTTTCCCGGTCACCGCTCATGGCATAGGCGGTCATGGCCACGATGGGCACACCGGCCTTGCCGGCAAAGGCGGGATCAGCCCGGATCATCCTGGTGGCGGCCACGCCGTCCAGGACCGGCATCTGCACGTCCATCAGCACCAGATGAAAATCCTCCTGATACAGCACATCCAAGGCCTGCTGCCCATCCCCGGCCGCCACAACCTCGAATCCCCATTTCTCAAGCATCCGGCGCACGACAAAAAGACTGGTTTCGTCATCCTCGGCCACCAGGACCCGCCGCCTGAGCGGCAACACGTCCGCAGCAGCCCTCTTTGGCTCTGACTGGTCCTTTTTGCTCTCGGGCAAACGCAGACTCAGGGTAAAACAGATCGTCGTGCCGCTGTCCGAGCTGTCCATGGACATGGCCCCGCCCATCAGCGTTACCAATCGTCTGACAATGGCCAGGCCGAGACCCGCGCCCTGATGGGTGCGCACGTAGGAGTTTTCAACCTGCGTGAAGGGTTCGAAAATGAAGGGCTGCATCGCGTCCGGTATGCCGGAACCCCTGTCCTCGACGCAGAAAAGAAGCTCTACGGACCCGGCCGCAACCTCCCGCAGCCTGGAGACCGCGACACGCACAAAGGAGTCCGGAGGTGAAAACTTGATGGCATTGCCGACAAGGTTGAAGAGCACCTGCTGGATGCGGCCTTCGTCGCCGACCACCCGCATCGGCAGCCCCGGATTCAACTCGAACCGAAGATCAATGTTCTTGGCCCGCGCGGCCACTCCCAGCAGATCCAGCATGGACGACTGCAGCTCATCAAGAGAAAAGCTCTCCTCCCGCAGACGCAGCTTGCCGGCCTCCAGCGTCGACAAGTCGAGAATATCCGCCAGCAACCGGGTCAGCCGCTCCGAAGAACGCATCGCCACGTCGAGATATCCGAGCTGTTCCTTGACCAGAGGGGTTGTGCGCAGCAGTTGCAGCATGCCGACGATGCCGTTGATGGGCGTGCGGATTTCATGGCTCATGTTGGCCAGAAAAATGGACTTGGTCTGATTGGCCCTCTCGGCCTCGTCCCGGGCCTGACGCAGCCGCTCCTGGGCCGCCCGGATTTCGCTCAGATCGACGTCGACGCAAAACATCTCACGCCGGCCACTGGCCGATTCCTGCATAACGTGTGACGAATATACGGACACCAAGGATCCGTCCTTGCGCCGCAGTTCCAGATGCCCGGCCGGAATGGGAATGTTCTCTTCCATCCATCGCCGGACGTGAAAAACGACCTGCTCCCGCATGGCGTCCGGAATGATCAGGTCTTCGAGTCTTTGCCCCAGGGCCTCGGCCCGGCTGTACCCGTAAAGCTCTTCGCTGGCCCGGTTCCAGAAGGTCACCCGCCGATCCTGATCGTATCCCTGGACCGCGACCATCTGCACATCTTCCAGAATGGCCCGGAATCGCTCTTCGTTGCGGCGCAGTTCCTGCCGCAACACTTCGGCCGTTTGGGCTTGGCTTTCCAGTTCGGCCACCCTCCGACGCAGACTTTCGATTTCAGTCGCCGGTTGCTCCGGGGACGTGATGGGTTCACTCATGCCAAGCCGCCTCCTGGGTCATGGAGTCTTTCGATTGGAGTACACGGACCAGCACGTCCTGTAGTTGCTTCCAATCCATGGGTTTTGCGACATAACCGTTCATGCCTGCGGTCAGAAAGATCTCCTTGTCCCCGCTCATGGCATAGGCGGTCATGGCAATGATGGGAATATTCCGCACCCCGGCCAGCTCAGGATCATGCCGGATGCGCCGGGTGGCTTCCACCCCGTCCATGACCGGCATCTGCACGTCCATCAGCACGACGTCAAAAGCGTCCGGGCCGCGCAGAAGGTCCAGGGCCTGCCGGCCATTGGCGGCCGCAGTGACCTCGTGGCCGGCCTTTTCCAGAATATGGCGGGCGGCATACGCACTGATGGCATCGTCCTCGACCAGCAGAATCCGGAGACGATGCAACGGCAAAACCGTCAGCGCATTCGGGCTGTCGACCGGCAGGGCCTGATCAGCGTGGCCAAGCGGCACGGCAAAACACGTGGTCAGCCCGTCCTCATCGCTCGACATGCACAACGAACCGCCCATCATCAGCACCAGCTCCCTGACAATGGCCAACCCGAGCCCGGCCCCCTGATGATGACGGAGATACGTGGCCTCGCCCTGGACAAAAGGTTCGAAGATGGCGGCCAGCAGTTCATCGCTGACGCCCGGACCGCTGTCGCTGACGCAGAAGAGAACCGACCGGCCGTCTGCGCAAGGGGCCAGGGCGGTCACTTCCAGACGCACAAATCCTTGGCGGGTGAATTTCAGGGAATTCCCGATCAAATTGAAAATGATCTGGCGCAAGCGCAGGTCGTCGCCGACGGCCCGCAACGGCAGTTCAGAATCCAGCGAGACTTCGAAGCGAAGCCCCTTTTCACGGGCTGGGGATCCGAACAGGCTCTCAATGACGGCCCGCAGTTCTTCGAATTCAAACGGACGCGGAGTCAGACCAAGCTTGCCGGCCTCAATACGCGACAGGTCGAGGATGTCGGAAAGCAGCTCGGCCAGACGCCTGGCCGCAGAACCGGCCATCCGCACCTCATGCCGCTGCTCCGGGGTCAAGGCGGCAGTCTCAAGCAGCTGCAACAACCCCAGTATACCGTTCAACGGCGTGCGGATTTCATGGCTCATATTGGCCAGAAACACGCTTTTCGCATCGCTGGCCGCAACAGCCCGGTCCCGTGCCACCACCAGTTCCTGCTCAAGATGCTTACGGTCGGTGATGTCGGTATGCGAGCCGGCCATGAGGTACGGAACGCCGCGCCGATCACGCAGACACATACCCCGTCCCATAATCCAACGATACGACCCGTCCTTGTGCCTGAGCCGATATTCGACCGCGAAATGCGTGTCATGACTCTCATAGAAGGTATCGTTGACGCTCAACACCCGTTCCCGGTCTTCCGGATGGATGCGACTCCTCCACTGCTCGATGTCGTTGTCCAGCTCATGGGGAGCATACCCGATAATCTCTTTCCAGCGGGGCGAAAAATAGACCTTGCCCGAAGCGCGGTCCCAGTCCCACAAGCCGTCGTTGGTGCCTTCCAAAACCAGAAACAATCGTTCCTCGGCCTTGCGCCGTCGCAAAATGTTGAATCCGAGCAAGGCGGCCAGAAATGCGAAAGAAAGGGTCACCAGGCCGTAGGTCCAGACCAAGCGCCGGTGCTGCTCGTAAAACGACGACTCCCGGTTCAGAAGGACGGCATCCGGCGGCACCAGGCGGGATGGAATTTCGAACCGCTCCAGCGCCTGCTGGTCAAGCCAGATCACGTTGGGGCTTGCCGTCTCGACAGGCATGGCGGCAACGGATTCCCCCCGAAGAATGCGCAGAGCCATGGCTGCGGCAGCCTCACCCTGCGCCGCGGCCGACACGACCACGCCCCCGGCGACTCCATGGCCGACATAAAAATCCCATCCGGTAAAAACCGGCACCGGACTGGCTCCGGCAATGCGGGCGGCAGCGTCTTTGACGCTCAGGAGGCGTCCTTTCTCGAACGGACGACACATGAGCAGTACGGCCCAGTCCGCTGCAAGCTCTTTGAGGCGGCCCTCCAGAACGCTGATTTCGGTCTGCAGCGATATTTCCAGCTCAAGGGGCATGGACGCGGTCTGCTGACGGAGCAAAGCCAGGTTCTGCCGTCCGGTGACGGTGTCTTCCGCCAGAACAAGCACCTTGCGCAGATTGGGTCGCAGCCTGCCGGCCAGCTGCAGGGTGCGGTCAAAAGACGGAGTTTCGACCACGCCCGTGATTCCGTCCTGCCCGCCGAGCATGTCCGGCGAGAAATTATTGATGCCGCAAAAAATGACCGGCGAACCCGGTGCGATCCGATCCCGATGCGCCAGAATCACTTCCAGGGCGTCGTTGTCCGCAGCCAGGACCAGGTCGTAATGGCCATGCGGCACCCATCGCATATGTTCCAGGAAATTGCCGACCGCCTGATCCCGGCCCTGATGTTGTCCCAGCCGGGCCATGTCGAGATAGTGAATGTCCTGCTCGCGCCCTTCCGGATTCAAGATCCGGAAAAATGCCGCCTGCATGGCGTCGGTCCAGCCCATGCCCTGATGATACGAATGCAGCACAAGAATGTTCGCGGCCAGACCCGGACCATGGGCCAGCAGCACCAAAAACACCGCCAGAATCCAGGATACCGCCCGCCACGCGGCATGCCTGCCGCCCCGGTCAATGGCAAACGGTCCTGATGGGCTGTCCGTCATGACTTTGGCCCCAGGCGGTCCAGAACGGACCGCAGATCGTGGATATTGACCGGTTTGGGAAGATAGTCGTCCATGCCTGCAGCCAGAAAGTGTTCCCGATCTCCGCTGACGGCAAACGCGGTCACGGCGACCACGGGCACCATGGCCTTGTCTCCCAGGCCGGAGGCGGTTCGGATACGGCGTGTTGCTTCGAGCCCGTCCATGACCGGCATCTGGATGTCCATGAAGACCAGATCGACGTCCGCCAATCGAACCTGTTCCACCGCCTGTCGGCCATTTTCGGCATGAATGACCACGCAGCCGATCTTTTCCAGCAGCGCAGTCATCATCACCCGGCTGACAGGGTCGTCCTCGGCCAGCAGCACATGCGGTCTTGTCCGACCGGCATCAGTCATTTCGACGGTTTCGCGTTCCATCAAGCCCATGAGCCTCTCCCTGATTGCCGTGAACACCTCACCAAACAGGCCGGGGCGTCCCTCACCCCCGGACCACGGACAGCCCGGCTTGTTCATGGCATAGGCGACATTTGCGAGAAAGATCAACACAAAAAGACCGGACCTCTTCCAATCCGGGGTCGATCCTTTTCTTTCCCTTGTCTCAACCCGGAATCCAGGCTATTTTTGATTATCGGCATTATTTTACTGGATTTTGTCCGACGGTTTCATGTATGGCAATCGACAGGTTTCATTCAGGGCCGGAGTCGGCGGCCATGGATGAAATCCGCGTCGGATAGAGGAAACCTGACACCATGACTTTCACCGGGAGGGAGCAATGAAAAACATGAAACTGGGGCTGAAAATCGGCCTGGGATTCGGCATCCTGATCCTCATCGCCTGTATTTTGGGCGGTCTGGCCGTGTACAACATGAAGGCTGTCCAGACCGATTCCACGCGCCTGGCGCAGGAATACGTCCCTGAAGTCG
>CAZYZA010000012.1:0-45741 GCA_964651415.1 uncultured Desulfovibrionaceae bacterium | reverse complement strand
TACATGAACGCTCAAACAGGAGTTGTGTGCGTCAAGTTCAGCAAATTTCCACTGCACACAACTGATTAACCTCGCGGCCGGGGCACAGATTTGGCTCTCCCCCTGCAAAGCACCCTGGTGGGCATCCATACCCCGAAGGAGGGAGAGGGTTGCCTTTAATTTTTTTTGGCCCGGACAAGGCCGACGATTTTTTTGACCGCCAGGGGAAAAAGCCCGAGCAGGGCAAAAGCCAGCAACAAGGTCGGAGAAAGGATGCCGGACAGGGTCGTCAGCTGCCCCAATTCCTTGCCCGCGTTGACGAAAACCATGGTTCCGCCCAGCATGCCCAGCTGGGAAACCCAGTAAAAGGTCCAGACCCGGATCGGGGTCAGCCCCATGATCAGATTGATGACAAAAAACGGGAAGACCGGGATGAGCCGCAAGGTGAACAGATACCAGGCCCCTTCCCGTTTCACGCCTTCGTTGACTGCGGCCAGTCGGGCGCCGAAACGGCGCTGCACCAGATCCTGAAAAAGATAGCGCGACATCAGAAAGGCCAGGGTCGCGCCCAGGGTCGAGGCAAACGACACGGCCACGGTCGCCACCCAGAAGCCGAAAATGGCTCCGCCGGCCAGCCCCATGACCACGGCTCCCGGCAGGCTGAGCGCGGCCATGAGGGTGTAGGTCGCGAAATACGCTCCGACCATTGCCGGACCGTGCGTGGCGTAGAGATTGCGCAAACGGTCCAGCGACATCTGGATCGCTTCCAGCGTCAGGTGGCGTTGCAGGTCCAGGGCAAAAAAAAGACCGATGCAGACCACCAGCACCACGCCCAGGGCAATGCGCTTCTTCATGCATCCTCCGATGCGAACAAAATATCGTGAATGGCCGCTATGGCCGGCTGCGGCAAGGGATCTTCCAGAAATATCTCATACTTGAGACTTGCGCTGCTCACAGCCAGCACCCGGTTGCCAAGGCCGGCCAGCCGGGCAAAGACCCTGTCCAGACGATCACGCCGGGCCGTGACCCGGGAACCGATCAACGACAGACTGACGCAGGGCACGCCGTCCGTGCCGCCATGTTTCTCGTCCAGCATGACCACGGTCCGGCCATCCAGGGACTGACACAACCGGCAGTCGGTCGGAGGCAGCGCGCCCTGATCAAAGACCATCCACCGCAAGCGGTCATGGTAGACCATGGCCTGCAAGGCGTCCTGATTCAGGTTCTCGCTGGAGACAATGGTACCGATCTCCCCGGACAGGCTTGATCCGGCCGCGATGCGCACCCCGAGGCGCCGGGCATATTCCACGGCGTCGTCCTTGAGGACCTTGGCCCCGGCCAGGGACATTTCCAGCATGGTCTCATAGTCCACGGTGTCCAGACGACGGGCCGAGGGCGCCAGGCGCGGGTCCGTGGTATAGACGCCGTCCACGTCGGAATAGATCTCGCACACGTCGGCATTCAGGGCCGCCGCCACGGCCACGGCCGTGGTGTCCGAGCCGCCCCGACCCAGGGTGGTGATTTCTTTGGCCGTGGACACGCCCTGAAATCCGGCGACCACGACAATGCGACCCTCGCCAAGGGCCTGGCGCAATCGTTCGCCCTTGATCTCCAGAACGCGGGCGTCGCCGTGGTTGCAGTCGGTGATCAGGCCGATCTGGGAGCCGGTGAAGGACACGGCCAGGCCGGGCCGCAGACCGTTGATGGCGATGCTCATCATGGCGATGGACACGCGCTCACCCACGGACACGAGCATGTCCATCTCGCGCGGGTCGGGATGCTTGGCCAGTTGACGGGCCTGGGCCACCAGAGCGTCGGTGGTCTTGCCCATGGCCGACACCACGACCACGACCTGATTGCCTTCGTCGTGCCGGGCCACAATACGCCGGGCCAGGGCCAGAATCTGCTCCGGCCCGGCCACGCTGCTGCCGCCGTATTTCTGAACGATAAGGGCCATGTGTTTCTCCTGTCCGTATTAATCCGGCATCGCTTGCAACAGGGCGTCCCTGGCATCGGAATAAAACGGGCTGCCGACGGCAAGACACCGGTTAATGACCTTGGACATCCGCCTTTTTCCTGGGAAGAACAGTTTTAAGATAATCGTCTGTTGCTTCAAAAACAGGGTCGATGTGATTCAATATTCGCATAAGGGGGATAACTTTGGTTCGCACTCCCATTCCCCGGGAATCGACATAGCCATAGTCGCGCAGGATCTCCATAATCAGGGTATTTCGTGGAGAGCGTTGACCGGCAACCATCTTTTCAATAGTCATTGAATTTTGAAGTTTACCAGGACTAATAACCTCCAACCGATCAGAATAATTCGTGACCTCGATATCTACTGATCGTGTCCAGTCTCTGTGGGCCAATGCGTTGATGACAGTTTCGCGAATGGCTTCCCAAGGATAAAACCAAGTTTTTTCCCGCCGCATATGCTCGTCGACCTCAGATGATTCCCGGGTGACGAAGGGTTCGATAGCTGAGGAAAACTTTTCGATCAAACCTTCATCTACCAACTGTTTTTGTCCTGATTCGGTCACTTGCCAACGTCCTACAAGGGGGGCGTCCAGAACCACATCAAGCAGAGCCTGATACTCTTTGTCTTTCCCTGCAAAGGCCATCACCCGTAAACCCGCCTGCCGAAGAAATCGCCGTGGTGAAATTCCAAAGCACAACAATCCCGCTATCGAACAGACCACGTTGCCCATGCCGTCTTCCGCCATAAGGCCAAGTCCCAGTAAACGTTCAATCCATTCGACTTCTGTAGCAGGAATCTCCGGATCTTTGATGATTGATCGCAGATAATAATCAAGTCTATCCATATCAATATTCTTCAACGAAGTACCGGCAACCGGCAATATTTCGACATGAAGCATGCCGCCGCTCTCGAAAAGTCGTAACTGTTGTTCCCGGGTTGCTAGTTCCGACCGATCACCCATGCGAATATAGATTTCCTCCCGATTATTGTGCCGCACCACATAGGGCTTGGATACCCCCATCGAAAGTGTGATGATCCCAACTCGAAGATTTTCTTCAATTACAATTTCTTCATAGAATGGGATAATCTGAGGGTGCACTTTGTCTCTGAACACATTCAATACCCACTCCTGCGTCTCAGGTCGCTGCAAACCGGAAATCTGACCACTATCTTCCACGCCCAGGAGAATTCGGCCGCCTTGTAGATTGGCAAAGGCGACTACTTCTTTGGCCAGCTGCTCGGGTCGAATGTCATCACGTTTAAATTCAACGCCGGAATTTTCTCCGTTGGCGATTATTTCAAACAATTCAGCTTTCAGCATACATCACCTTAAAATCCGTATTTGGCTTTACGCTGGTTGAACGCGGCCCTGCCGCCTTCCAAAATAATGGCGGCTTTATCTCTGACTTCGGGCACGTCGATCGCACCCTGTGCCTCGACAGGCATCTGCGCCTGACCATCTGCGGCCTCAAACACCCCGATCCATTCCGCATCGCCAAACACGGGTATGTTGGCGTTATGGGTGGCAAAGATAAACTGACGGGCGATTTTGGCAGAGCGTAGTTCAGCAACAATCCGATCTGCGACAAACGCATTATCAAGGTTGTCTTCAGGCTGATCCATGATCAAAGGATCCTGGTTTTGCATAAGTAACAGGTGCAGAATCGCCGTGCATTGTTGGCCAGTTGAAAGTTTGTCTAGTGGTCGAAAATTTTCCTGACCTTCATGAGCGGTATTCAATTCGATATTGATAAGATCGGGCAGTTCCAGCTCTTCGAGTTGCAAAATCTGGTCAGGTGTTAATCGCACTAGCGCGTCGGCCACTGTAGGAGTTATCCCCCACTTCGCGTTACGCAGTGCATCAGCTCCACCTCGAATCATTTCAGCCAACTTAACCGGCGAAAAATCGTCTGCATCTTTAACCCAGGCAAGCCTGGCTTCACCCACTCCATCCATCCTGCATCCGAGCAAAAAGTCTATTATCGGCCTTTGATCAGATTCCGCCTTAACTTCCAGACGAAGCTTTCCGGCGAGACGTTTATTAAGCCTTTTCAACGCCCGGGAAAATTGTGCAGAACGATTTGCTCGTGTCGCAGACAACTCATCCAGTATCGACTTACGCTGTTTTTGCAGCTCTGTGGTCAGCATTTTATGATTTTCTATCAATATTTTCTTGGGACGAATACGTTCAATTTCTTGCATTAAGGCCTGAAATTCCAAACCGATCTGCTTGCCGGTTTTCCCGTCGCTGGAGGGAAGATCCTTGAAGGTTTTCTCGAGGACGGATTCTTCTCGTAGAATATCTGCGGTTAATGCCTGAGCAAGCTTGTCAATGCCCTCCTTCGCGGTGGTATATTTCCTCTGCCACAGGTTCAACAGAATTTCGGCCTCAACACGCAGACTATCCAAAGCTGTTTTCATCTGACGCAGTTTTTCGGCATGTGGAAGCTTTTCAAGCGATGACTCACTTAAAAATGTAGTATCCGGCAGACTATCCCGGACAGTCTGGAATGCTTCATCAAGATTAGGCCCTTCTTCGATCTGCACACGCTTCAACAAACGCTTTTCCGTTTCAAGCAGTGGTACAATTTTCAGTTTGTCTTCCAGTCCTAGACTCTTGAATTGGCCAACCTGTTCTTCCAATTTCGGAAGCCGGGCAACTTCATCCTCAATCGCCGCAACCCTTCCTTGCGCCTCGATCAGCTTCTGCCTGTTTTCCGCTAATTTCTGGAGCGCCTGGTGAATGCTTGCTTCACTGTCCTGCTGGCCCGATTCCAGAAAACGACTCAACAACTGACGTTGGCTACTCTTATCCCGGGCAATTTCATAAATTTCATTTTGACCGTAAATCTCAATTTCCGGCAACAGGTCCGCAGGCGTGAACGTGGAAGGACTGCCGATCTCATCGCTGACATTGGCACTCTCACCGTAGCGCCTGGCCACGATAAAGCGCTTTCCATTCATCTTGGATGAACGAATCGCCAGTTCAACTCGTGCGCGGGAATTTCCCAGATTTTCCTTGATAATCTCATCGTGCTGCTTTTGGGCATTTTTCCCAATGGGCCTCAATCCCAGGGCATAACGGATGCATTCAAGCAATGTTGATTTTCCGGTCCCACGCCCCCCAATGACCGCGTTGAGATGTTCAGAGAATTCAATCTCAACTCCATCCAAGTAACCACCTGTAATTTTTAAGCGTTCTATGCGAGAGTAATATTTTTCAGAAACATCGCTGTTGAGACGTACTCGTGATTGGGGATCCTGAAAAGCCAGCTTGAAAGAAGCGAAACAGGGTTTGGTCATCTTGATCAGGCAGGAGGCTTTGGGATTGGCTAACTCACTAGGTTCGGCAACATCCTTGGCGTTAATGATGCCCACCGGGAGATCACGTCTATAGGCTGGATCAGAGTTGAGAAGGATTCGCCTGTATGCATTCCCATCGTTATCATTCAGATCATCCAGGGTGCCGGGAATTTGTGCCGCCTTGAGCAGAGGATTCTGCCACACGTGGACAAGTCTCTGCCGAAGAACACCACTGTCGTCGGTACAATGCGAAGCATAAATTACCCCACCAAGTTCTTCGACTTTTTGGAGAAGGTCATTTCCGCTAAGGTTTGACGGCCACACTCCGTTGGCAGGATTGGTCAACCCCAACGCACCCAAATAGCGATTAAGCTGATCTATAGTTGTGCTTTCAGGAAATAGGCAGACGAAATGTGCTTTCTCGGTAGATGCTATTTCAAACCCGGGAAAAACCAAAATTCCCTGTTGATTCATGGCGGTACGAATTGCGTCTACGCCATCGACATTGCCATGGTCGGCCAAGCCAATCACCTTGATATTGTTTTCAAGCGCAACCTCGACGAGTTTTTGATTATATTGATCCTGAGTCATTCCATGGTCAGCCCCTCGGTAGTAGATGTAATCTGCCGGGTTGACCTGAAGCGCACATTTCCAGAATTGAGCCTTGGTGTGAAATTCAGTCATGGTGCCTCTCCTCTAACCTTCCGTGCTGCTCGTTTTTCCGCCAAACTCAGATGATAGTCGTTGATTCGGTCGCCTTTGAAAACTGGATACCATAAGGGGAGTTCCACATCCTTGCCACGGTCTTTGTCCCATTTGATGTTGGGCTTGCCGCGGAGGATGTCTGCGCCTTTTTTGCCAACACCGGAGACGGTCATGAATGGACGTATGTTGAGAGGCACGCCGTCATTGAGGATCTGGTTCCAGCCAATGGGTCGTTTGTTGATGGGTTTCCAGCGCACGAATATGTTGTAGGGCTTCTCGCCTTCCAGAATCAGTTCCGGGCTTTTTCAGAGCTTCGGCGGCGAGTAGCTGAAACCGAATTTCGCTCTGTTTGGGAATTGACCATTAAAATGGGGCAAACCAGTATCCATAACGTAACACATACAGCCCAAAAAGCAGCGTCTCGTGGAGCACCTGCCGCGCAAAATTGGATCGCCAAGCTAAGCCTGACCATCAAGGCAAAGTCAAGGGCTAAGGATGTAAGGCGATTTTCCTGAAATCATGGCGGCAAGAACTGAAATAACTTACGACGCCATCTTGACGATCTTCGGCGTGAAGACGGCTCTGACGCGCACCAGATCGGCCTGGGCGGTCATGACTTCGGTGATGTTCTTGTAGGCCATGGGCGCTTCGTCCAACCCGGCGGAGAGCAGACGCACGCCGTGCCGACGCAGCATGTCGTCCAGGTCTTTGCGGCGAAAACGTTTTTGGGCCTCCTGCCGGCTCATGACCCGCCCCGCGCCGTGGGCCGCCGAGCACAGACTCGCCGGATTGCCCAGGCCTTCGACCACATAGGCCGGATGGACCATAGTGCCGGGAATGATGCCGAGCACACCGGCTCCGGCCGGCGTGGCCCCTTTGCGGTGCACGACCACGGTCCGGCCGGCGTGTTCCTCCATCCAGGCGAAATTGTGATGATTCTCCACGCTCCAGGCCGGCGACAACCCAACCAGCCCGGCCACGGCCTGATGGATCAGAACATGATTGGCCTGGCTGTAGCGACCCATGAGCTGCATGGCGGCCCAGTACTCCCGGCCTTCGTCCGTATGCAGATCCAGCCAGGCCAGATGGGCGAGGTGGCGCGGCAGTTCCGGGCGCAGTCGCCGGGCCAGGGCCGAATAATATTTGGCCACTTCGCCGCCCGTGCCCCGGCTGCCGCTGTGGGACAGAAGAGCCAGGTACAGGCCGGCGGCCAGACCGGGCAGGTCGGCCCCTACGTCCAGCACGCCCCACTCGGCAAAATGATTGCCCGAGCCGCTGGTCCCGAGCTGGCTCCAGGCCGTGTCCTTCATGCGGCGGGTGACAGGAGAAAAATCCCAGTCCTCCCCCATGACCGCATGCCGGCGGGAGGGCTTAAACGATCCGCCGACGCCAAAAGAGGTGCCCCGGACCAGGGCCTCGGCCAACTCGTCGGCATGGCTGCGTACCAGGTCCGGACTGACGGCGTAGACACTCATCCGCATGCGGCAGGCAATGTCCATGCCCACGCCATAGGGGATAACCGCGCCCTCCACGGCCAGCACGCCGCCGATGGGCAAGCCGTAGCCGACATGGGCGTCGGGCATCAGCGCGCCCTGCACGGCCACGGGCAGGCTGCATCCATCATTCATCTGCTCCATGGCCTTGGGATCAAGGTCTTCTCCCCAGGAGCGCCACGGCGCCGGCGTGGCGCGCATGATGGCAGGGCCGCTTTTTTTCCGGACAGGAGCTTGGGGAGCGGCCCCGCTGATCATGGCCGCCAGAGCGCCCAGAATTTCATGCTCCAGATACGCCTGCGGCCTGTCGGCCAGCCGTGCGAACAGGCGGCGCAAAGCCTTGCCGCGCACGCCGTCCCGTTCCAGGCGGCGAACGCAGTCCTCCACCACCGGGGCAAACGAACTGTCGATGCCCAGGGTTTCCGGACGAAAAGGTGGGTTGGTCACACGTTTCCTGGCCATTCAACGATCCTATCCCAATCTTCGGCCATGTCCAAGCCGCAAACAGCCCGGAGCAAAACACCGATCACTGCGCACTTGCGAACAATCAACACTGAAGCAGGGAGGCACCCCCTGATCGTTCTCGAAATTCGTTGATTTTCCGAAGGGCTCATTTTAGGGGATCGGAGCGAGGATACGGGAGGATAGATCATGGCAAAATTTCTGTTCATGCTGACCAAGGACGAGAACGAGGCAGCCACGCGCTGCTTTCAACTGGCGCGCATCGCCCATGCCAAAGGGCATCATGTTGCTCTCTTTTTTGTAGATGACGGCGTGACCTGGGCCAACCGGGAACGGGACCTGACCCGACCGACCGTGACCGGCGACAGCCCCGGCGACCATCTGCCCTACTTGCTGGACGAAGACGTGGAAATCGGCGTCTGCACCCCGTGCGCTGCGGCCAGAAAGATGGACAGCGCCTGTTTCCACCCGAACATGCGCCTGGAGTCAGGGACGCGCCTGATCGACGTGGCCGCCGAATTCAAAGTTTTCAATTTCTGATTCCGGACTTCAGACGGCCCGTACAGAGCGGATAATGAACCGCCGGGCCTCGACATACAGGCTGGGGTCGCCGAACGGGGTCAGAAAAACCGTGCGCACCGCGCCGACAATGGCCGCGTAAATCATGAAAGCCGTTTCCCTGGCCGGCAGGTCGGCCACGGTGCCGTCAGCCATGCCCTGCCGCAAGTGCCCTTCGATCTCGCCGACCAGTTCCTGGAACTTGAGCCCGATTTTCTTGCGGTCCAGGTGCGGATTGTCGTCGCTGAACGGCGAACAGCGGATCAGGGTCGGGAAGGTGGCCCGGTTGGCCAGGGTGAACTCGAAATAGGACCGGACAAAAATCTCCACGGCTTCAAGCCCGCTCCCGGCCCGGGCCGTGTCCCGGCGGATTGTTTCCAGCATGGCGTCGATCATCTCGTGCCCGGCCATCAGAAAAAGATTTTCCTTGTTGCCGAAGTAGTGTGACACCAATCCGAAGGCCACCCCGGCCCGTTCCGCGATCATGCGCATGGTGGTGCCGGCATAGCCGAACTCGGCAAAAAGGCCCTGGGCCGCCGCCAATATCTCGTCACGTTTGTTCACTCTGTTCTCATCCTTCAAAACGACGGCCGGGCCGTCCGGTTAGGAAATCTCCAGGCTCAGCCCGACCGGGCAATGATCCGAGCCGGTCACCTCGGCCTCAATCCAGGCCTCGCGGACAGCCCCGCGCAATTCCTCGGAAACAAAGAAATAATCGATCCGCCACCCCACGTTGCGTGCTCTGGCCCCAAAACGGTAGGTCCACCACGAATAGGCGTCGGGCACGTCGCCGTGACAATGCCGAAAGGTGTCGACATAGCCCTGGGCCATGAAATGATCCATCCAGGCCCGTTCGATGGGCAGAAATCCGGAAGTGTTCTCGTTGGCCTTGGGGTTTTTCAGATCGATTTCCCGGTGAGCCGTGTTGAAATCCCCGCAGACGACAATGGGCTTGGTCCGACGCAGTTCCTGGGCGTACCGCAAGAACGCCTCGTAAAAGCCCATTTTGAAATCAAGACGCTCCTGACTCATCTGACCGTTGGGAAAATAAATGTTGAAAAAATAGAAACCTTCAAACTCCAGGCATTGCACCCGCCCCTCGCCCTGATAGCGCTCATCGGGCAGGCTGCGACTGACGCTCATGGGCGCGATGCGCGAATAGCAGGCCGTGCCGGAATAGCCTTTGCGGGTGCGGGCCGCATTCCAGTAGCACTGGTAGCCGTCGATCAGGCGCTCCTTCCCGACCTGCGCCTCCTCGGCCTTGACCTCCTGCAGGCCGAGCACATCGGGCGAGACGCGGTGGAACCAATCGAGAAAACCCTTGCCCAGCACGGCCCGGAACCCGTTCACGTTCCAGGAATAAAGACGCAGGATCATGCCGCGCTCCGTAGCTTGGCCACCAATCCGGCCGGGGTGTCCTCGATGCGCACATAGCCGCCCTGGGCAAAGGCGCCGGGATTGAGCACATGGGACCGACCGATCCACTCCTCGCCATGGCCCTCGTGAATATGCCCGGTCACGACCACGGCCGGCTGATATTTTTCGATCAGCGCCCGCACTCCGGGACTGCCGACATGCACGCCGGACGGCAGCCGGTCCACGACCGTGGCCTGGGGAGGGGTGTGGACCATGAAGATGACTTTTTCAAACCGGTCGGATGCCTCCAGCACGTCGTGCGCCCACTGGCAGATCCGTGTTTCGTCGACCTCGGACGGGGTGCCGAACGGCGTCGGCGTGGAATAACCCACGGCCGCCAGACACACACCCTCCCCCAGGTCAATGACCTGGCCATGAACGTTCTGCTTGTTTTCATTCAACACCCGCTCGACCACTGTCGTGTCCATATTGCCGATCTGGGCCAGAATGCGCGAGTTTCTGGCCGCGATTTTCTGCAGGATGTGGGCAACCCCGTCCCTGGTGCCCAGGTTGGTCAGATCACCGGACAGCAGCACGGCGCTGGCCCGGTCAAGATCCTCAATGCCGTCCACCAGATCAATCCGCTCGTGGATGTCTCCAAACGCTATCCAGAACCGGTTTCCCATTTGCGTCCCTCACTGCTTTTGATTAATTGTCCAACTTTTACGACATGGTAAAGGAGCCATCACGGTCATGCAAGAGTCCAGCAAGTCAAAATTGCGCGAAATCCTCCGCCAACGCCGCCAACTCCTGCAGCCGGACCAGATCCGCCGGGACAGCCTGCGGGTGCGGAGCCGACTGCTGGACCTACCGCAGATGTCCGCGGCCAGGACGGTCATGCTCTATTTGTCTTTCCAGAACGAGATCGACACCTGGCCCCTGCTCCGCCACTGCTGGGAACTGGGGATTTTGACCTTGCTGCCGCGCTGTTGCCCGGATAAGTCCGGCTTGATGGACGTCCATCTTGTCGGATCAATGGACGATCTCGGACCCGGCTGCTTCGGTCTGACCGAACCCCGGCCGCAGTCAGCCCCGCTGGTCAAAAATCCCAGGCCGGACATTGTCCTGGTCCCGGCCCTGGGCTTTGATCGCCGGGGCCAGCGCATCGGTTTTGGCCGGGGCTACTACGACCGCTTTCTGCCCGGCCTTGATCCCGCGTCCCTGCTGGTCGGAGCCGCCTATGATTTCCAGATTGTCCACCACGTGCCGGCCGATCCCTGGGACATTCCGGTGCACCTCATCGCCACGCCCGGCGAACTGATTGTCACGCCACAGGAGTCAGAATCATGAATACAGAACTGCTTGATTTTCGTTTTCCCGGCCTGGAACGGGTGCGCTGCGTCTTTACCACGCGTCGCGGAGGCCACAGCACCGGCCCTTACGGCCAGGCCAACCTGTCCCTGGAAGTCGGCGACAGCCCTGAGGCGGCGCGGGCCAATCGGCAGGAGTTACGGGATCATCTGGGCATCGCGACCTGGCAGGAACTGCGCCAGGTGCATGAACAGGCCGTGTATATGGATCTGGAGGATGATTATTTCGACGGTCCCCTCCTGGACGGCGACGGCCTGTGCACCTCCCGCCCGGGACATGCCCTGGTCATCAAGACGGCCGACTGCCAGGCCATTCTGCTGGCCGACAAGCAAGGCCGGCATATCGGGGCCCTGCACTGCGGCTGGCGGGGCAACGCCGGCAATTTCCCTGCGGCCGGAGTGCGCAAGTTCTGCGCCCATTACGGCGTCGACCCGACCCAAGTCCTGGTGGTGCGCGGGCCAAGCCTGGGGCCGGGACGGAGTGAATTCGTCAATTTCGAGGCGGAGTGGAACCCCATGTTCAAGTCCTACTACAATCCCCAGACGCGCAGCGTGGACCTGTGGACCCTGACCCGCAACCAGCTGATGGGCACCGGCATCCCGGCCCGCAACATCTACTCCCTGGACCTCTGCACGGCCTCGTCCCCGCAGTTCTTTTCCTACCGCCGGGACAAGATCACCGGCCGTCAGGTCGGGATGATCTGGATGGAATGAGAACAAGGCCCAGTCCGCTGAAACGGAGCAGAGTTCCTGCGCAAGGGTCAACATCGTCATGCCTTGCGCATGCTCTCCCTCAGGACAAAATCCCCACCACCGCTCCGGTCATCAGCGTGGCCAGGACTCCGGCCAGTATGGCGCGCGGACCAAGGGCGACAATCTCCGCCGTTCGCTCCGGGGCCACCCCCGAAAGACCGCCGATCAGGATGCCCAGGCTGCCGATGTTGGCGAAGCCGCACATGGCGTAGGTCATGATGACTACGCTGCGTGCGGACAGGGTTCCCTCGGGCAAGGCGGCAAGATCAAGATAGGCCAGCAGTTCGTTCAGCACGATCTTGACGCCCATCAAAGCCCCGGCCGCATGGGCTTCGCTCCAGGGAACGCCGGCCAGCCAGACCAATGGAGCCATGACGTATCCCAGAAGGCCCTGAACGGTCGGCGCCGCGCCCCCCAGCGGCGGCAGCAGGCCTAGGATCTGATTGAGCATGTGGACCAACGCGACCAGAACCACCAACAATGCGACCACATTGATGAAAACCTTGACACCGAGATTCGTGCCCTGAACGACCGCATCCATGGAGCTTCTGGTTTCCACGGGCGGAGAGACAGTGCCGAGAGTCGGCGGACCGGTTTCGGGAATCATCACTCCGGCCACCAGAATGGAGGCCGGAACACTGATCAGGGAAGCGGTCAGGATGTGCCCCAGGGCCCCCGGCAGCACAGGTCCGAGGATGCCCGCGTATAGTACGAGGACGGTCCCGGCGATGGTCGCCATGCCACAGGTCATCAGGGTAAATAATTCGCTACGGGTCATGGACCTGATATAGGGCCGCACAAAAAGCGGTGATTCAACCATGCCGGCAAAGATGTTCGCCGCGCACCCAACGCCCAGAGCCCCGCCGATCCCCAGCGTCCGTTGCAGTCCGGCCGACACCAAACGCACCAGCAGAGGAATGATCCGCCAGTGATAGAGCACGGCGGACAAGGCTGCGGTGACGACAATCACGGGCAATCCTCTGAAGGCAAAAATGTACGCCGCGCCGGAATACGGCTCTTCAAACGGCAGCGGTCCGCCCCCCAGATAGCCGAAGACAAATCCCGTACCCGCCCTGGTCCCGGCCTCCAGGGCCTCGGCCGCCCTGTTCAAGGCCAGAAAAACGTCGCGGAAAAAAGGAATCTTGAGCAGCAGGGTCGCCAGCAAAACTTGCAGCGCCAGCCCCACCGCGATCAAGCGCAAACTCACGGCCCTGCGATTTTCGGACACCACCCAGGCCAGAAAAACAAACGCCAGCAATCCAAACCCACTTTGCAGGACAGCGTAGGGCACGACAAAACTCCTTTGCGCATGATTTACCGGGACAGCCGGGCCGTGAAACCCGACAAGCACAAACGCGCCGGACGACAATTCACCATTCCGGGCAACCCGGCAAGCACGCTGTCAGGGGTACGGTCTCGAATCGCCCCTTGGCGGACGTTCAGGCACAAAGAATCAACGGCAACACCATAAATTATTTCCTCCACTTCTCGCTGTAGAGCTTTGGCGCGTTGGATGAAGGTGTACATAGCTTTTGCCGCTTGACGCGTTATCAAAAAATGATAACAACTACTTCATGAAGTGGAAAGTGCACTTTACGCGAAAGGCCGCCAAACAAGTTTCAAAACTGCCACAACGAATTGCTGAGCGTTTAGACGCTTTACGCTTCCAGATTTCTGAGACTGGGCCAATTCAACCAAGCATGCCCCATTTTGGCAGATTGAAAGGCTTTTCCAACGTGTACCATTGCCACTTGAATAAAGGGCGTCCAGTGTATGTAGCTGTCTGGGCCGTCGAAGATCAGACCGTCAAACTTGTCGAGGTGACCTATGTTGGAACTCACGAGAAAGCCCCATACTGAAGGGTTTATTGAGCTTCGGGTGATTGTGCCTGAAAACCAGGCTGACGCCGTTGCCCAGGCCCTGGAATGGATTTCAGAGCCGACAGTTCCGGCAGAAGAGGTTTTCCCGGCTTCTACACCAGGAAGCCGCCTCCGTGGTGCGCGTGGACTTCGGGAAATGACCCAGGCGCAACTTGCCCAATTGATTGGCATCAATGTTCCCAACGTTTCGGCCATGGAGAATGGAAAACGAACAATAGGCAAGGCCATGGCCAAAAAGCTCGGTGATGCCTTGGGCTTTTCGTATCGTCTTTTTTTGTAAATCGACAGGTTAAACAACTTAGCAGATTTAGCCCCCTATAAGGCCTTGGGGTTTGATCTCTGCCTGTCGCCACCGCGCAAGAAGCGGACGGAGCCCCCGGAGGGAGCGACACAGCGCGACGCGTTCAGGCGAAGCCTGCCCCCTTGTCTGACTGGGGGGTAAAATATTACAGCCTGATTTATGTCTTTGTTTTTATTGATTCGATTTTGGAAAATCGAAAACAGAAATTCAGAACCAAGCGCCAACACACCAATTTCATTATATGAAAAATCCGGGGCTGATCCTTTCTGGAGTCTTACGGGATTAACGAAGGGATCTGTCAAGTCTCAAACCGCGCTAAAAGTGGCTGACATTGTAGATAAGCTACCTGAAGAAAGCAGGATGAGAGTGCTTGATATAGCAATAGAGAATTGTTGTTTGAAGAGACCCTAAAAAGTTAGGAACTAAAAAAAGCAGGTTGCGAAAAATTCACGGTGGTACGAAATGAAAACATTTTCTATCCTCATACTTGCGATGATGCTAGCACAAAGCGCTTTTGCCGAAGGACTATGGCAATCAAACGGCTATGTTTTTTCAAATGTCAATGTGACGCAAAGAGGACAAGAAGTCACTGTGGCAGGAAGGGTGTCTAGCGGGTCAGCTCAAAATCCGTTACATATCAAAGTAGAAATAGAAAGCGATAACGGAGAAAGGAGGATAGCGACAGCAAGAGTCAGCAATTATACAGGAAGAGGAGAATTATTCAAGGCAAAAGCATCCCATTCAAAAAGAGCGCTGTGGTGGAGTGTGAAAAACATATCAACTGATAGTTCATCAAATTTTTTTCAGCACTCAATAAGCACTCAAAATGAAAGTTATAGCTATTACACAAAGAAAATAGATCCTGAATATCCACGCAATGAGCCAAGTGACTATAAATATTATCAATCAGAGAAAAATGTCGACAAAGATAAAATCTCAGTAACATTCAGGTCACAAGAAAGCATTCAGGTAATCATACGAGATAAAAAAAAGAATGAGTCTGTTTTAATTAAAAATATTAGCCCTTATGAATCAAGGCCGGTACTAATCAAGCCCGGTGAATATAATGCAAAGATAATCGGGAAAGAAGTTATCAGACATCAAGATTTTATTGTATCAAACGAAGGCCAGGAAATTGAGCTTCAATGAAAATCTGCCCGAAATGCCGCTATCTGGATCATGAGGAAAACGGACCAAGCTATGAGTGTCCAATGTGTGGCGTTATTTACTCGAAAGCAATCTATACGATTAATAAAGAGAAAATACGAAGAAACGAAACAGAGTTTCAGAATTCAGCATGGAATAAACGAAACCAGAGCCAAATATTTTCGAGCAAATGGATCTGGGTCATGTTAATTGCTGCGGCTTCAATCATAACAGCAATCAACATGAAAGGAGCTGTTAATGTAGAATCTTCATTGCCGGTCATGCCTACGGTAACTATGCCTCAAAAAAGCGAGGCTATCTTTGTGACAAAGTATGAAATGCGAACGGCCGAACCGCTTGATTGTGACTTTGAATTAATTTCAAACGATGCTCCGAACACAATTTTTATTCTTTTGGACCCTTCAAAAAGTCAAAAAAAGGTGCTCGTTTACGTAAGACGTGGAGATTCGATCAAGATAAAGATTCCTGCTGGTGATTATGCTTACCAGATGATTCAAGGTGAAAACTGGATTGGGGAGAAAGAGCATTTCGGCCCCAGGACTCTCTATCGTGATGGTGAAAAAATTTTTACTTTTTATAAAAGCGAACGCGGAGCGTCAGGAAGCCAAATTACCCTAAATACGATTGACGGGAACATGCACCCGACAAGAACCACAAAAATTTCATTAAACTAGAGCGAAAGTCCCCTAACATATTACAACCTGCACAGGGTAAAAGCGGAACCATCAAGCGTGTTGTTCCGCCTGAATGGTATCTGGTCGAGGCTGCGGCACGTTATCAAGCCGATATGGCAGCCGGAATACCTTGGGTCTGTCACCGAGCAGGACGGCGGGTCCTTTGCTATCATGAAGCATGGCGCAAAGCGGTGCATGATGCCGGTCTTTCCGGCCTTCGTTTCTATGACGTGCGCCACGTGGCGGCATCTGAAATGCTTGCCGCTGGTACTGATCTCCCTGCCGTCTCTGCCCAGCTCGGCCATTCCTCCACCCACACCACGGCCACCACCTACGCGCACGCCGTACCAGGGGCGCAACAGCGTGCCGCCGATCTTGTCCCTTCGCTTCTCCCTCATCATAAAAAATAGGTGTACACTAGGTGTACAAAATCGGGCGCAAAAAAAGGCGGTTACTGATGTAACCGCCTTATTTTCTTGGTGCCGGAGGCGAGACTCGAACTCGCAAGGGGTTGCCCCCGGTGGATTTTGAGTCCACTGCGTCTACCAATTCCACCACTCCGGCGTGAGGGAATGCACTTATTTTTCCTGCGACCCGAAGTCAACAATTTTTTTACAAACACACTCCCGCATCCCGCTTTGACCGCTGAGTGGTCTTGTGGCAGGAAGGCACGGTCAAAAACCACCCAACCTGCGAGGCTGCATGCTCAACGAAAAATTCCTGCACGAGTTCGAAGAATACCTGACCTCCGGCCGCCTGGAGGAAGATTACGGCTATTCGGCCGAAGACCGTAAAATTGAAATCCTTGAATATCTGGAGCGTTTCATGGACCTGGCCGAGGAAGCGGACAAGGTTGCAACCCGGCTGCTCATGCCCAATCTGTCAACCTCGGCCACGGTCAAGGACGAATAGTCGAAAATAGCGTTTTTTTCCGCCGACCCGGTACTCCCGAATCGCTTCCAGGACATAGCCCGGCACCGCATCTTCCGGAGCTTCGTTTCCCATGACCAATACCCGTCCGCGCGGGGCAAGGTATCCTTCAACGTCGGCCAGAAGCTCTTTCCACGGCTTGAATGCCCGACTGACAATCAACCCGGCCCGGCGACGCGCCGCCGGCAATTCCTCCATGCGGGCGCGAACAACCCTGGTGCGCGGCAGTTTCATGGAGACCACGGCCTGTTCCATGAAAATGGCCCGTTTCTGCCTCGGTTCTACCAGATAGTATTCGCCGCACGGCCAGAAAACCCGCAACGGAATGCCCGGCAGTCCGGCTCCGGCACCCAGATCCAAGGTCTCATCCGGCTCAATGGACAGGCTTTCGAGCAGATCGGCCAGATGCCAGGAATCCTGCACCAAGGTTTCCAGAATATCAGGCCAACGGGACGGTCCGACCAGATTCATGCGGCTGTTCCACTTGACCAGCAACGACAGGTAAACGCAGACGAGTTCAGCCTGGTCGGAAGTCAGATTGCGGCCGAGTCGGGCTGCCGAACAGGCAACCTCGTGTGCTGTTGGTTGAGGAGTCATGAAGCGTTCCTGGCCCGGAGGGCGGGGGATTTCCCCTTTACCTGCAGGGGGGCTGCGGATACAAGCAGCTCAGTTTTTTGATTGGAGGATTCATGCATAACACGTTGAGCATTGTCTTTCCCGGCCAGGGGTCCCAGGAGCCCGGCATGGGCCGGGATCTGGCCGAACATTGGCCGGAGGCCATGGATTTATGGAAAAAAGCGGAACGCCAAAGCGGCCTTCCCCTGCGCGAAATATACTGGGACGGTGACGAGACAGCCATGTCCGTGACGCGGAACTTGCAGCCCGCCCTGACCGTTGTCAACATCAGCCTGTGGTCTTTCCTGGCTTCCCGCATCAGCCCTGCCGCAGTGGCCGGCCACAGCCTCGGCGAATACGCGGCCCTTTTCGCCGCTTCGGTTCTGCCTTTGGACCAGGTGCTCGAACTGGTCTGCCTGCGCGGCAGGCTCATGGACGAGGCCACAAATCAGGACGGACGGATGGCGGCGGTCCTGAAGCTCTCCGAAGACCAGGTCAATGAGCTGATCCGGGCCGCGGCTTCGCTGGTCGGTCAGGAAATTCGCATCGCCAATTACAATACCCCGGGCCAGTTCGTCATCAGCGGCCACGCGCAGGCAGTGGATCACGTCTGCGCCGGGGTCAAGCCCCTCAAAGGCCGGGCCATGCTCCTGCCGGTCAGCAACGCCTTTCATTCTCCGTACATGAACGAAGCCGGTCAGGAGCTTGCCCGTTACATGGAGCGCATGGACTGGCGAGACCCCAGGATTGCCGTTTATCTGAATGTTACGGGCCGGCCCGAACCCAGCGGACAAAAGATCCTGGCAACCATGAAGGGCCAGATGACGTCGTCCGTGCTCTGGACCCAGACCATCGCCAATCAGCACGCAGACGGACTGCGCTTTTTTGTGGAACTCGGTCCCAAGGGCGCGCTGACCCGCATGATCGCGCAGATTCTCAAGGACAAAGCAGAGGTCGGCACCCTGGCCGTCAGCAACCTGGAACAAACGGCAGCCGTGGAGGATTTCCTCAAATGAAAGCCCGTATCTATATTCACGAAAAACTGAGCCGACTCATGGCGGCCAAGGGCCTGGAACTGCCGGCCAAGACAACCATCGAAGCGCCCAAAAGCGAACAGCACGGCGACATGGCCACCAACATCGCCATGGTCATGCCGCGCGACAAAGGCCAAAATCCCCGCGCAGCGGCGGAAGTTATCAAAGACGAGCTCCTGGCCCTGTGCCCGGAAATCTCCCTGATCGATATTGCCGGACCAGGCTTCATCAATATCACGTTCAAGCCCGAGTTCTGGCAGACCGTGGCCCTGGAAGCCCTGGACAAGGGGGAAGATTTCGGTCGCGTCGACGTGGGCCGGGGCCGCAAGGTCCAGGTGGAGTACGTATCCGCCAATCCTACCGGACCCTTGCACATCGGCCATGGCCGGGGCGCGGCCGTCGGCGACAGTCTGACGCGAATCCTGCGTTTCACCGGCCATGAGGTCCAGACCGAATACTACCTGAACGACGCCGGCCGACAGATGCGACTGCTGGGTCTGGCGGTGTGGGTGCGCTATCAGCAGGCCTGCGGCATTGAGATCGAATTCCCGGAAGACTGCTACCGCGGCGAGTACATCAAGGACATTTCAGCCCAGTTGCAGCAGGAACATGGACGCTCCCTGCTCGACCTGGCCGAAGAGGAAGCTCTGGACCTGTGTTACGAGCGGGGCATGCGGGACATCCTGAACGGAATCAAGGAAGATCTCGTCAATTTCCGGGTCGAGCACCAGCACTGGTTCTCGGAAAAAAGCCTGGTGGACAACGGCCTGGTCGAATCAACCCTGACTCGTCTTCTGAACGAAGGCCTGGCCTACGAAAAGGACGGAGCACTGTGGTTCCGCTCCACGGACTTCGGCGACGACAAAGACCGGGTTCTGAAAAAATCAGACGGCCTCCTGACCTATTTTGCTTCGGACATCGCCTACCACGACAATAAGATCGCGCGCGGCTTTGACATGATGGTCGACATCTGGGGCGCGGATCATCATGGGTACGTACCCCGCATGAAGGCTGCAATCGAAGCCCTGGGCAAGGACCGCGAAGCCTTGCAGGTCATTCTGGTCCAACTGGTCAGCCTGATCCAGGGTGGCGAACAGATCGCCATGTCGACCCGGGCCGGCAAGTTCGAGACCCTGGCCGACGTCTGCGCCGAAGTCGGAGTGGACGCTGCCCGTTTCATCTTCTTGTCGCGCAAGAGCGACTCCCATCTGGATTTCGACCTGGACGTGGTCAAGCAGCAATCCATGGACAACCCGGTCTACTATGTGCAGTACGCCCACGCCCGGATTTGCTCCCTGCTGCGCAAGGCCGAGGAGCAAAGCGTAAGCCTTCCTGCCCCGTCAGCGGAACTGATGGCCCGCTTGTGCACTCCCGAAGACATGGCCCTGTTCAAAGCCCTGGACAAATTCGAAGACACGACGGAACTGGCCGCCCGCAGCCTGTCGCCGCACCACGTCAGTTACTATCTGCAGGAACTGGCGGGGTTGCTGCACCGATACTACACGGTGCACCACATTTTGTCCGGTGACGACCAGGATCTGCTGCAGGCTAGGCTTTTGCTGTTCAGTGCCGTGGCCAAAGTCCTCAATACCGGTTTGACCCTTTTGGGCGTCAGCGCCCCGGAGCGCATGTAACACCTTTTCTCCAGCATCATGATCACGCGTAAAGCCCGTACAACGAAAAAAGATAAAAAATTCAGCTTTCAACTGGGATTGTCAGGATTTCTTTCCCTGGCGATCCTGGTTGTCATCGGCATGGCCTGGTCCTTTATCCTGGGCGTGGTTGTCGGCCGGGGATATCAGCCGGAAACCATGGCCAAGGAAATGGCCCAGAAGATCCTGCCCGAAGACTTTCCGCTGCTCACGGAAAAAAACGAAGAAGTGCTCAAAGGTGAAGAGCTTGAATTTTTTGACAAACTGAAGCAAGGCCCAAGCTCCGTGCCCGTGGCCCAGGCCGCTGCGCCCAAACCGGCCGAGCCTCCCAAACCGCAGACGGCTCAGCCCAAACCTCCTGAGCCGGCTCAGGCCCCGCAACCGACACCGCCGTCCGCTCCCGCCGCGACGGACAAGGATGAAGTCTTTGTCTTCAACTATCAGGTGGCGGCCCTGGCCTCCATGGAGCAGGCCCAGACATTTTTGAAGAAGATCGATCCCAAGAAATTCACGACTTCGGTGGTCACGGCCACCCATGAAGGAAAGACCTGGTACCGGGTTTACGTGCATCATCAGGGTTCGGTTGATTCCGCCCTGGCCCTGCGTGAAGAGCTCAAGGAAAGCGGAATCAACAACATTTTGTTGCGATCCAGAACACCGCTTTGATCCGACGGTTCAAGGGAGTCTGCCATGCGTCCTTTTTTTGATCTCGGCCCTGCCCAGGGTCGCCAGATTCATGTCTTGTCCGTGCCGTACGAGGGAACGGTCAGCTACGGCACCGGCACCAGATTCGGTCCGGAAGCCCTTTTTCGGGCCAGTGTCCAGGTTGAATCCTATGACCCGGAACTTGATCTGGACCTGGCCGACCTCGCCTATTTCACTCCCATGCCGGATCTGCACCTGCCGGTCAGCGGCCCCCGGGGCGTACATCAGGCCATCAGCGAACGATTGAAGGCTTTTGATCCGAGCAACGATTTCATCCTGACCCTGGGCGGTGATCACTCCGTGCCCCTGCCCCTCTTTGAGTTTTACCGCCACGTCCATCCTGATTTGGCCATACTGCACATCGACGCACACGCCGACCTGCGGGCCAGCTACGAAGACACCCCCTTCTCCCATGCCTGCATCATGGCCCGGGCCAGGCAAATGGACATACCTGTGGCCCAGATCGGCATCAGGTCCCTGTGCCGGGAACAACGTGATTTCATGCGCAGCCAACCCATGTCCAGCCTGTTGACCCTCTTTGCCTGGGACCTGCCCGCGCCGGCCGAAGCCGCCGAGCAAATCAGAAACTTCGTCGGGCAAAGGCCTCTGTATATTTCCTTTGATGTCGACGGGATGGACCCAAGTGTCATTCCCGGCACAGGCACGCCCGAACCCGGCGGCATCGGCTATCCATGGATAAACCGGTTCTGGCGCGAACTCTGGGGGAACGGCAGCGGTCCGCTTCTGGTCGGCATGGACATGTGCGAGTTGTCTCCCATTCACGGTTCGCAGGTTTCGGAAACAGCGGCAGTCAAGATCATCCAGCGCATTCTGACCGCCTGGCTCGGCAGCAACGCGTCATGATCGACCCCGGCCACGAACTGCCCCCGATCAGAGTCGAAAAACTGCTCTGGCGTGGACGAGGCCTGGCCAGGCTGGATTCAGGACAAGTGGTCATCGTCGAGCCGGGCGTGTTGCCGGGCGAGTTGATCCAGGCCCGGATTGTCAAGATCGCCAAAGATTTCCTCCAGGCTGAAGCCGTGGATATCCTGGAACAATCCCCGCTGCGGGGAGCGCACCCCTGCCCTCACGGCCGGGAATGCGGAGGCTCTCCCTTCGGCATGGTCAAACCGGAGCAGGCCCTGGAACTCAAGCGCGACATCGCCAAGGATTCCATGCTGCGGGCCCTGGGCCGGATTCACGGTGCCAATCTGCCGGAACTGGGCATCATGCCCAGCCCAAAGGGCTGGCGGTACCGCTGGCGGGGACAGATCCATGTCCGAAACGGCCACCCCCACGCCATGGGCCGGGCCAGCAACAACACGGTGCCCCTTTCGGACTGCCACCTGCTGGCCGAACCCCTGGCTCAAGCCTTGCCCGCATTGGCCGCCACCCTGCCCGACGGCCGTTTCACCGTGGCGGCCAGTCCGGACACCGGCGTGGCCCGCACGGAGAAAGACGCCGACCTCCTGCCCTTTTCCCTTCCCGATTTCGACCTGACCCTGATGCTGCCGGCAGGAGTCTTCTTCCAGGCCAACTGGGAACTGAACCAGCACCTGGTCCGGACCACAGTCCACAACCTGGCCGGATTTGAGCGGGTGGCCGACCTCTTTTCCGGGGCCGGAAACTTCGCCCTGCCCCTGGCCACCACCGGCGCCGAGGTCCTGGCGGTGGAAGGAGCCCCGGCAGCTGTCAGCCTGGGCGAGGAACAGCGAAAACGGCACCGGCTGACCTCTGTCCGCTTCCAGGCCGCAGACTTGACCAAACCCCGCTCCTGGGCTTTTATCCGTGACTTCCAGCCGCAGGCCGCCATTCTTGATCCGCCCCGGACCGGAGCCAAGGGCATCGCCCGCCTCCTCCTTGACATGCCAGACCTGCGCCGTCTGGTCTGGATATCGTGCGACGTCGTCAACACGGTCCGCGACCTGAAACCCATGCTTGATGGCGGCTGGACCGTCAGCACAATCCAGCTGTACGACATGTTTCCGGGCACCTGGCATATGGAGGTGCTGTTTATTCTGGACCGAGCCTGACGGCTCCGCTCGACCCCGAGAGTTGGACTCAACACTTCTTACCTGGTGAGGAACCCATGATCGCAGAGGGAATCAACAGAATCTGGCTACAGCATTACGACCAGGAGGTCAGCCCGAACCTGGATTATGAAACCATGCCCCTTTACGACGTGCTGGAGCGCACGGCCGCAGCCCACCCGGACCGCAAAGCCATTGTCTTCAACAACTGGTCCATCACCTACAAAAAACTGAAGAATCTGGTCGACCTGGTCAGCGCCAACCTCAAAAAAAGCGGCGTCCAGCCCGGCGAACGGGTGGCCATCATGCTGCCCAACTGTCCACAGGCGGTCATCGTTTATTGGGCCTGTCTGCGGCTTGGCGCCGTGGTTGTCATGACCAATCCCCTGTACATGGAAAAGGAACTGGTCCACCACTTCAATGACTCCCAGGCGCAGACCCTGATCACCCTCAATCTGTTATGGAAGCGAATCAATGCCCTGCGCCCCAAACTCAACCTGCGGCGCATTTTCGTCACCTCCATCGCCGATGGACTGCGCTTTCCCCTCAATCTGCTCTACACGCTGAAATCCCGGCGAGAGTACAAGCTCGAAGCCATTCCCTATGACGGAAAGACCGTTCTTCCCTGGAAGCACCTGCTGCGTCGCGCCACCATCGAACCACCCCACCCCGTGGATCCGCGCAGGGATCTGGCCCTGTTGCAATATACGGGCGGCACCACCGGCGTGTCCAAAGGGGTCATGCTGACCCACGCCAATCTCGTGTACAACGCCCAGCAGGCCAAGGCCATTTTGCATTCCATCAAGGATACGGGCGAAATCATGCTCGGGCTGCTGCCTTTTTTTCACATTTACGGCCTGACGGTCTGCGTCAATTTCGGCACGATAATCGGGTCAACCCTGGTGCCCATCGCCAAATTCGTTCCCGCCGACGTGCTCAAAACCATCCACAAGAAGCGTCCGACCATCTTTCCCTGCGCGCCGTCCATTTTCATCGCCCTGCTGCAGCAGAAAAACCTGGAGAAGTACGACTTGTCCTCCGTGCGTTACTGCATTTCCGGTTCAGCGCCCATGCCGGTCCCGGTCATGGAAAAATTCAACAGCCTGACCGGGGCGCGCATCGTCGAAGGATTCGGCCTGACCGAAGCCTCGCCCATCACCCATCTGAACCCTCTGCGCGGCAAAAGCAAAAACGGCTCCATCGGGCTGCCGTTTCCGGACACGGACGCCGCCATCGTTGATATGGAAGTCGGGTCCGTGCCTCTGCCCGTGGGCAAGATCGGCGAACTGGTGGTGCGCGGACCACAGGTCATGCAGGGCTACTGGAACCGGCCCGACGAAACCGCCTCCGTGTTGCGCAACGGCTGGCTGTACACCGGCGACATCGCCTACATGGACGAGGAGGGCTATTTCTTTATTGTCGACCGCAAAAAGGACCTCATCATCACCGGCGGTTACAATGTCTATCCGCGTGAGATCGACGAAGTCCTGCATGAACATCCGGCGGTGAAAGAAGCCGTCAGCGTCGGCATCCAGCATCCCACACGCGGCGAAATCATCAAGGCCTACATTGTCCCACGCGAAGGGCAGACCGTCACCAAACCCGAAATCATCGCCTTTTGCCGCGAAAAGCTGGCCAACTACAAGGTGCCGAAACAGGTCGAATTTCGCGAAGAACTGCCCAAGAGCATTGTCGGCAAGGTCCTGCGCCGCGTCATTCGGGAGGAAGAGGAACGCAAAGGCCCGGACATGGACCTGGAGACCACGGATAACGACGCATAACCCGGCCCGTACGGGATGCCGGTCCTCTGACTGGACCGAGTCAACGATTCCGGATAGGTTGCACACGTTTCATGTCGGAGCGCTTCGATCTGTCCGACAACACAATCAGCATGCCAGGAGGCGGTTTTGCAGCATATGTCCCGGTCAGACACGGCTTCCAACCCATACGTATGTTTGCTCAAGGGAACGTCCATGGACACCCCTTTGCCCACGCCGGAGGAAATGGCCCACTGGGATCGCCTGACCATGGAGGAATTCGGACTGTCCGGAAAAATCCTCATGGAAAACGCCAGCCGGGCCGCCGTGCATCCTTTGCTGAAGGAAATGGGGTCGTTCAAGGAAAAATCAGCCATTGTCTTTGCCGGGCCCGGCAATAACGGCGGCGACGCCTTTGCCCTGGCCAGGCATCTGGTCAACCTGGGCGCCAAGGTGCTGATCCTCCATGCCAAGTACATGTCCGAATACACGGACGATTCGGCCTACCATCTGCGGCTGGCCCAAACCATGGGCATCCCCTGCTCGTACCTGCCCGAATACGAACTCGACACCCTGCCCCGGATCGATCTGGTCGTGGACGGCTTGCTCGGCACGGGTTTCCAGGGACCGCTCAGGCCCGGCATGCAAGGCTGGATCAAGGCCATCAACAAACTGGGAATACATTCTTTTGTCCTCTCGCTGGACATCCCGTCCGGCCTGAACGGCACCACCGGCGAACCCATGCCCATGGCCGTCGAAGCCGACATGACCGTGACCTTCGAGGAGGCCAAGCTCGGTCTGTTCCTGCCCCCGGCCAAGCCCCATGTCGGCAAGCTGGTCATTGCCAAGATCGGCATACCGCGACACATCAAGGAGCAAAATCCCGTCAGTCACGTGGCTCTCGGCCCGGAACTGGCAAGCCTGCTCCCCCTGCCGGACCCGACCATGCACAAGGGCGACGGCGGTCATCTGCTTGTCATCGGCGGTTCGCCCGGCCTGACCGGAGCCCCGCTTCTGGCGGCCCGGGCCGCGTTTCGCGCCGGAGCCGGACTGGTCACTCTGGCCTGCCCCAAGACTCAGTCCTGTCAGTACGGAGCATTCCCCGAGATCATGACGTTGGGCCTTGGCCAGGATGACAACTGGTCGGCCGAATGCATGGACAGCCTGCACGAACATCTGTCCCGCTTCTCGGCCGTGGTTCTCGGGCCGGGACTGGGTCGCAGCCGGGGAGCCCTGGATTTCCTGCGCCGCTATATGGCCGATCCCCACCCCCGGACCCTCTATGATGCCGACGCCCTGAATCTCCTGGCCCGCAACCCGGAACTGCTGACGCATCTCGGCCCAAGCGACGTCCTGACCCCGCACCCCGGAGAAATGGCCAATTTTTTCGACGTCACGGCCAGAGACATCAACATGGCCAGAGCGCGATACGCCCGGGAATTTTCTTTCGGCCACAAGGTCAACCTGGTCCTCAAGGGCGCGGCAACCATTATCGCCGGCCACCAGGACCCCATCGCCATCTCTCCCTTCTGCGCGCCCAACCTGGCCATCGCCGGGTCCGGCGATGTGTTGTCCGGCATCATCGGCAGCCTCATGGCCCGCCATTTCCCGCCATTGACCGCAGCCAGGGTCGGTGTGTACTGGCATGGTTTCGCCGGAGTCCTGCTCGGCCGGGACTTTCCGTACCGGGGCAACACCCCGCTTGAAATCGCCGATTACCTCCCAACAGCTCTCAAGGAGTGGATGCAATGCGCACAGCCCAGGATATCATGACCCAAGAGGTCATCACCATCAGCCCCGAGGCCGACGTCACCGAAGCGGTCAAAACCCTGCTGGAAAAAGGCATCAACGGCCTGCCGGTCGTGGACGATCAGGGACGGGTGATCGGCATCATCTGCCAGAGCGATCTGGTCCGCATGCAGAAATCGCTGCCGCTGCCTTCGCTTTTCACCCTGTTTGACGGATTCCTTCCCCTCTCCTCGTCGGCGCTGCTTGAAACAGAGATCAAGCGCATCGCCGCCTCCAAGGTCGGAGACGCCATGACGGCCAAAGTGGTGACCATCCCCCCGGACATGACCATCGACCAAATCGCGGCCCTGATGGTCGACAAGAAGTTCCACACCCTGCCGGTGACCGACAACGGCCGGCTGGTCGGCGTGGTCGGCAAGAAAGACGTCATCAAGACCATTGTTGCCGGTTCATGATCGAACTGACTTCTCTTGAGCAGACCGTCCGGTTGGCCAGGGCCTTCGCGTCCTGCCTGCCCGGACGACATTCCTGGCCGGCGCTGCTGATGCGCGGCCAGCTCGGGGCCGGCAAGACGACCTTTGTCCGCGAACTGGTCCAGGCCCTGCCCGGCAGTGAAGGCGCAGAGGTCAGCAGCCCCAGCTTTAACCTGCTGAACCTGTATCCCACAGTCCCGCCGGTTGGACATTTTGACCTGTACCGCACCTCGGGCCTCGAATTCGGACCTGATCTGGAAGAAATTCTTTTCTCTCCCGAGCACTTCTGTCTGATGGAATGGGCCGAGTTTCTTCCGGATCACCTGCGCCCCGACTCCTGCATCGACCTGGGCTGGACTGTGGACGGAGCCAGGCGCAGCATTGTGTTTACCGCACACGGCCACGATGCCGACGATCTGCTCCGGTGCGCCCTGACCCTCTTTCATCAGCCCTGACCGGATAGCGCCCGTGTCCCACAAACGCCCCCTTGCCGAATCCCTGCGGCCGGATTCCCTCGACGACTTCATCGGCCAGACCCACTTTCGCCAACGACTGCGCACTCTGATACAGTCCAAGGACCTGCCGAGCCTGCTGCTTTTCGGACCGCCCGGCTGCGGCAAATCCACCGTGGCCCTGCTGCTGGCCCGGCACAGCGGCAAATCATTCATCCGCCTGAGCGCGCCTGAAGCGGGAATCACCAGTCTTCGCAAGCAGATCCAGGACAAGGAAATCCTCATTCTGGATGAATTGCACCGCTATTCCAAGGCGCAGCAGGATTTTTTCCTCCCGCTGCTCGAAACGGGCGAACTGACGCTCATTGCCACCACGACCGAGAATCCGTCGTTCAGCGTGACGCGACAGCTTCTGTCCCGACTGCACGTGCTGCGCCTGCGTTCACTGGGAATGATGGAACTGGTGGAGGTCGGAAAACGGGGCATGGAACGGCAGGGACGCAGCATCCCGGAAAAAAGCCTGGAGCTTCTGGCCACCCTGTCCGGCGGAGATGCGCGGACCATGCTCAACCTGGTGGAATTCGCCTCCGGGCTGGACGAGCCGGACCTGGAACCGGATCAGCTCAAAACCCGCTTGCCCGAAATCGTGCTGCGCGGAGACCGGGACGGCGATTCGCACTATGAGCTGGCCTCGGCCCTGATCAAGTCCATTCGCGGCTCAGATCCGGACGCGGCCCTGTACTATCTCGCCTGCCTGGTTGAAACCGGTGAGGATCCGCGCTTTATCTGCCGACGGCTCATTCTGTCCGCCGCCGAGGATGTCGGCCTGGGCGACCCCATGGCCATGCCCCTGGCCGTGGCGTGCGAACAGGCCGTGGAGCGCATCGGCATGCCCGAAGGCTGGATTCCCATGGCCGAAACCACGGTCTATCTGGCCCTGGCGCCCAAAAGCAATTCCGCCTACGCGGGCTATCTTTCAGCCATCAAGGAAATCCGGACCAACGGCCCCTGCCCGGTGCCGCTGCACCTGCGCAACGCCTCCACCAGCCTGCAAAAGGAATGGGGATACGGCCAGGGGTACAAGTATCCCCACGCCTACCCGGAATCATGGGTCGAGCAGGACTACCTGCCACCGGATCTCAAAGGGCGGATTTTTTATCAGGCCAAGAACCAGGGCGCAGAAGAACGACTCGGGGCCTGGCTCAGACGCTTCAGGAGTCAGCGCATCAAACCCAAAGGGTCTTCCGGCCGCAACGGTTAACGGGCTTGCGGCGCTTTGTCTTCGGCCTGTCCGAACAGCAGCCGCTGCACGTCGCTGATTCTCGACCAACCCCGCTCCCTGGCCCCGGTCTTGGGATGGACCATGGGCGCATAACCGAGATTGGCGGCCTGTCGCAGCCGGACATCGTGCCCGACCACGGGACGGATCTGGCCGTTCAGGTCCACCTCGCCCCAGAATACGGCGCCTTCGGGCAGCGATCGATCATAGAAGGAAGACAAAATGGCGGCGACAATGCCCAGGTCAAGTCCTGGATCTTTCATGCGCAGGCCGCCCCCCACCTTGGCGTAAACATCAACCTGACCAAGGTTGACCTGCAGACGCTTCTCCATGACCGCGATGAGCAGATGCAGACGGTTGGCGTCAAATCCCAGGGCCGTGCGGCGGGGAAAGGCCAGGAAGGTCCGGGTGACCAGGGCCTGCACCTCGACGACAAAGGGGCGCTGCGACTCCATGGACATGACCAGGGCCGTGCCGGACAGGGCCGTATCCCGGGCCTGCAGGAAAAAGGTCGAAGGGTCCTCGACCACGCTCATCCCGTTTTCCTTCATCTCGAAAAGCAGCAATTCGTTGGCCGGACCGAAGCGGTTCTTGACGACGCGCAAGAGGCGGAACAGGTGCTCCTTGTCCCCTTCCAGGTACAGGACCGTATCGACCATGTGCTCCAACAGCTTGGGACCGGCGATCTGGCCGTCTTTGGTCACGTGTCCGACCAGAACGACCGTCACCCCGGTCTGTTTGGCGCGTTCGACCAGGGCGGTGGCCACGGCCCTGACCTGATTGACCGAACCGGGAAGGCCCTCGGCCTTGGATGAAATCATGGTCTGGACTGAATCCACGACCATCAGCGCCGGCGAGTCTTCCATGGCGGCCAGAATATCCTCGACCTGATTCGTACTCATGGCCGTCAACCGGGAGTCAAGCATCCCCAGCCGTTCCGCCCGACCCCGGATCTGGGTCAGGGATTCCTCGCCGGAAGCGTAAATCACGGCATTTCCGGCCTGTTCCATGCCGGCGGTAAGCTGCAGAAGCAGGGTCGACTTGCCGATGCCGGGTTCTCCGCCGAGCAGTATGACCCCTCCGGCGACAAAGCCGCTGCCCAGCAATCCGTCCAGACCCGTCAGATGGGAGCTGACCCGAAATTCCGTGCCGGCCGGCAGGTCCCGCAAATCAACAGGACGGTTGAGAGTCATGCCCGCAGGCTGTCCCGCCGCCGAGACGGCCGCTTCCATGGTGTTCCAGGCCTGACATTTGGGACACTGCCCCTGCCAGCGGGGACTGGTCGCCTTGCAGGCCGTACAGATGTAGACTGATTTTGTTTTCATATAAAAAAAGGGCAGACCGAGATCTGCCCTTTGGATGGAGACGAACTACTGCGGAAGACTTGATTGCAACACTTCCAAGCCGAACTCCTCGACGCTGTCCGGGGCATTGAAGAAGACAACCATGAAGGGAACAGAGGCGCCGGGCTGGACATTGGTGTTGTTGGTCAGGATGCCGACCTTGGCCGTCAAGGCCTGTTCGATATCCTGCCGACTGGACACCTGGAGTTGGTACAGAGAGACGACGTTGCCGCACATGAACTCCTGGCTGGTCACTTCGTTGCCCTGCTTGTCGTACAAAGAAGCCTTGAGGCGGATCAATTCGCGGGCTTCGGGAAAGCGGTTGGCGGCTTTGCCCTCGATAATGAAAAGCTGTCCCTCCTTCTCGTTGGGGACAAAATACTGGCGCACATTTTCCAGGGCAATCTGAGCCGCGCCTTCACGCACGGTTGTTTCGGGCTCCTGCGGGGCAAAGGGCGACACGGGCCGCAGTCCGAGCAGTCCGGGCTGGAGGAAATAAACGCCGGCTCCGGCCATGAGCACAACCAGCAGCAACAAGCCGACAACAAGTCCTTTCCGGCTTGATTTGCGCACTCTGGGTGGAGTGAAGTCGTCGTCCAGCAGGGGATCCTTGGCAGTCTTGCCGACCAGCGGCGGCTGAAAAGCACCTTGCAGGTCGGCCAGCATGTCCTCGTCCACGGACGGTGACGAAGACTGCCTGGCAGCCTGGCTCGCAGGAGGCGAGGTCGCGAATTTCGGACCGGTCGGAGGATTGCTGAACAACGCGTCCAGTTCATCGTCCAGGCCCTGATCAACTACAGGGGATTGGCGCGGCGCAGGCTCCACCGGAACGGGCTCGTCACTTTGGGGCGGCATGGGCCGAAAGACCGTGAAAACGTTCTTGCAGCGGATACACCTGACCTTGGAGCCCTCGTGAAGAATCTTGTTTTCATCCAGATTGTATTTGGTTGTGCATTCGGGACATTGTACGAGCATGGCCTTTCCTTGAATGAATGGGTCGGTCAGAAATTACGCCTTGGAAAATTTCAGATCGTAAATGCCGTCAAGTTCCCTGTATTGCTCGGCGTAGTCAAGCCCATAGCCGACGATGTAGCCTTTTTCCAGAGGAAAACCGACATAATCGACCCGGATATCGACCTCGCGCCGTTCGTTCTTGTCGATCATGGCCGCGATCCTGATGGACTTGGGACCTCGCGCCTCCAGAACTTTGGTCAAAAACTTCATGGAATGGCCGGTGTCGACGATATCCTCGACAACCAGCACATGCTTGTCCTTGATGTCGATTTCCATGTCCTTGGAAAAAACCATGCGAGACTGACGGGAGGTCTGATCCGCATAGCTGGAAAGTCGGACAAAATCCATGACCGGATGGATGCTCAGGTTGCGCATCAGATCGGTGAAAAAGGCGTACGCTCCTTTGAGCACGCATACGCAGACCAGGGGCTCGTCCCCATAGTGCTCGGAAATTTCCCGGCCAAGGTCCCGCGCCCGGGCTTCAATCTGGGAGCGGTCAAAAAGCGGAACGAATTTCATGTGTTCTCCAGCATATCTCGTCATGCGTCCATTAAAGGTCGATCATCATGGCCACTTCATCGCATTCAGGAAACTGCGGACATTTCAGGCAATCAGCCCACACTTTTTGCGGCAGTATGTCCTTGCTGACTTCGACGAACCCCAGTTTCTGAAAAAAAGCGACCTGATAGGTCAAGGCAAAAACCTTGTAAATACCAAAAGTCAGGGCGTCACTGACGCAGGCTTCAACCATTCTGCGACCCAATCCCTTTGCCTGGGCCTGTTCGGCCACCACCAGGGATCGGACTTCGGCCAGGGCTTCCCAGGTAATGGTCAGGGCGCAGCACCCGACCACCGCGCCGGTCTCGGTGTCTTCGGCGACAATAAAGTCCCGCAGATGGGAGTAAAGCTCGTTGTAGGAGCGGGGCAAAAGCAGACGTTTGCTGGCGCAATCCATCAACAGCTTGTGGATGGATTTGACATCGGCAATCGTGGCCTTTCTGAGCATGTATTGATCCATGGGAGAGTGCTCTTTTCGTTCAACGTTCAACGGCAAGTTCGCTGCAGAGGCGGGTGGCCACCCGTACCGCCGCCACGGCGTCGTCGGCATAGCCATGGGCGCCGATAAGGTCGGCATAGGCCTGGCTGACCACGGCCCCACCGATCATGACCCGGCAAGGCAAGCCCTCCTCCCGCACCAAGCGCACCGTGTCCTCCATGCGGACCATGGTCGTGGTCATCAGTGCCGAAAGGCCGATGACCGCCGCCCCGTGCTCCCGAGCTGCACTGACGATGGTTTGGGCCGACACGTCTTTGCCCAGGTCGACGACCGTATATCCGAAATTGCGCAGCATAAGACAGACGATGTTCTTGCCGATGTCGTGAATATCGCCTTCCACCGTGGCCATGACGACAACCGCCTTGGCCGACTGACCATCACGGACCAGAAGATGCTTGATGGAATCAAATCCAAGCTGCATGGTTTCGGCGCACAGCAGCAGTTGCGGCAAAAAATATTCCTTTTTCTCGTACTTCTCACCCACGGCGGCAATGGCCGGAATCATCTCTTGATCCACCAGGGCAAAGGGATCGTCGCCAGCTGCGATGCGTTTTTGCAGCACATCGGCGATACGGTCCTTGTGGCCTTTGATCACAGCCAGCGTCAGGTCGCTGCCCCCTTCCGACTCCCCTCCTCCGGCCTGGACCCGCGCAACGCCCTCCCCCGGAGTCCAACCGGCGTATGCAGCGATGAAGTTTCCGGCCTGGGGGTCACGCCCCAGAAGCACTTCGGCCGCAGCCAGACTTTCACGGATGCGCCCGGCATTGGGATTGGCGATAAACGAGGTCATGCCGTGGGCCATGGCCATGGCCAAAAAAGTGGAGTTGATCAGATCGCGGGCAGGCAAACCAAAAGAGACATTGGACAACCCCATGGTGCAGCCCAACCCCCATCGCTCCCGACAGTGGCGGATGACGTCAAGGCAGGCCCTGGCCGCCTCGGGCTTGGACGACACGGTCAACGCCAGGGCGTCGACCAGAATCAGGCGACGGGGGATGTTCAGACTCTCGGCCTTGCCGAGCAGATCTTCGATGATGGCCAGGCGTTCCGCAGCGGTGACGGGCAGTTTCCGACCCTTGAGCGGCAAAAGTATGAACGGCGCGCCGTAGTCCCGACACAAGGGACCCAGCACGTCGATGCGGTCTTCCTCACCACTGATGGAATTGACCAGGGCAGAGCCGGGATAGGCCTCCAGGCCGGCCCGGATGGCGTCGGCGTCGCTTGAATCCAAACACAGGGGAATGGAGTGGCCACTGGACAGGGCCGTAACGGCCAGGGGCAGCATACGGCTTTCATCAACCATGGGTGCGCCCACATTGACGTCCAGCAGATCGGCCCCGGCAGCGACCTGTTCATCGGCAAAAGCCATGATCTGACGGGATTCCAGCCTCTGCAACTGACTGGTCAGCTCAGCCTTTCCGGTGGGGTTGATGCGCTCGCCGATGATCCGGCACGGCCGGTCAAAGCCGAACTCCACGGCTGCGGACCGAGATGTGACCGTCAGGCAAGGACGGCTCGTCTGCCGGGTCGGGCGCGCGGCCCGCGGCCCGCACAGAGCGTCCAGGGCCTTGATATGCTCGGGAGTGGTGCCGCAGCATCCGCCCAGACAGTCCACGCCTTCGGCGGCCAGCACCGCCACCGCCGTGGCAAAGGGATCAGGAGGCAAACGAAAGACCGTGGCACCGTCCACCAGCTCGGGCAAACCGGCGTTGGGCTCGATCAGGATGGGAAGATCCGACACCTGCAGCATGGCCCGCGCGACCAGAATCAATTCTTCCGGTCCGGCGCTGCAATTGGAGCCGATGAGGTCCACGCCCATGTTTTCCATGGTCTGGGCAAAGACAGCGGGGGTGGTTCCCGTCAGGCTCACACCACCCTCAAAGGTCATGCTCACGCCGACAGGCAGGTCGCAAACCTCGCGGGCGGCCACAACCACGGCCCGGGCTTCGGCCAGGTCAAACTGCGTCTCGGCGAGGACCAAATCGATGCCTCCGCGCACGAGGCCACGGATCTGCTCTTTGAAAACCTCGACCAGTTCCCGGAAGGAAATGTCGCCCAGCGGTCGAACCATCTTGCCGGTAGGTCCGACGCTGCCGGCCACAAAGGCTCTGTCGCCCACGGCTTGACGCGCGGCCCGGGCCATGGTTTCATTGACCTCGAAGACGTCAAGATGCTGCGGCAGCTTGAATCTGGTTGCGCCAAACGTGTTCGTGGTCACGACACGTGCCCCGGACGCCGCGTATTCGGCATGAATGGCCGCAACGACTTCCGGCCGCTGCATGCCGAATTCTTCCGGCGACTGACCCGGCTCAAGCCCGCGTCGCTGCAGAAGGCTGCCCATGCCGCCATCAAAAATAAGAACGTTTCCGCCCTTGAGCGCCCGGCGAAAATCGAGCATTTCAACCTCTCACGTTTAGCACAAATCCCTGGGTGGTGAACGAAGTCCCCTACTGAAAATCATTGAAAAGGACAAACAAAAACTCTAGGATGAAAAACTCTGAAATTGCGGCGTGATTCCATGCGGGCTTCCCGCAACAGGCCCCGACGTTTCCGACCACTTTACCAGCATGTGACGCCCCGGATCACTGCCATACATACCATCATGAATCTTGATCAGTCACTGCACGAAGAAACCCTGGACGAGGAGCTGGAAACGCTCCAGCCCGACGATGACGATTTTGACGAGCCCATCGAAGCGCCCCTGGTCCTGACCACTCCGGCCCGACGCGACGCGGCCACACTGGACCCGCTGCACATTTATCTTCAGGAAATCAAAAAATTCAGGACGCTGGAGCAGGACGAAGAGTTCGATCTGGCCAGGCGCTACCGGGACGACAAAGAGGATCAGGCCGCTTTTTTGCTGATCACCTCCAATCTGCGTCTGGTGGTCAAGATCGCCATGGATTTCCAGCGCCGCTGGATGAAGAACGTCCTGGACCTGATCCAGGAAGGCAATGTCGGCCTGATGAAAGCCGTGCAGAAGTTCGACCCGGACAAGGGCATCAAGTTTTCCTACTATGCGTCTTTCTGGATCAAGGCCTACATCCTGAAGTTCATCATGGACAACTGGCGGATGGTCAAGATCGGGACCACCCAGGCCCAGCGCAAGCTGTTCTACAACCTGGGCAAGGAACGGCAACGGCTTCTGGCCCAGGGCTATGATCCGGACACGTCCACCCTGTCCCGGAATCTGCAGGTTTCCGAAAGCGACATCATCGAAATGGGCCAACGTCTGGGTCAGCACGACATGTCCCTGGACATGCAGATCGGCGACGATTCAAGCTTTACGCCCATGGATTTCATCCCGGCCCTGGAGGCCGGCATCGAACAGCAGATGGCGACCGACGAAATCAGCACCCTCATCCATGAAAACATCGATGCCATCCGGGACGGGTTGAACGAAAAGGAGCGCGACATCCTGGAACAGCGTCTCCTGGCCGACACGCCCATCACCTTGCGCGAAATCGGCGACAAATACGGCATCACCAGGGAGCGGGTCCGACAGATTGAGGCCAGGCTGTTGCAAAAGATCAAGCACCAGATGTCCAGCACCATCCAAGATTTTTCCGAGGAATGGATCGAGTATGAAGAGTGAGATATTACGGCGGATCAGGCAGGAAAGTCAGGCCGTGACGCCGGATCGGCTGCCGAGCTTCTATACGGCCATGAGTGCGGAGCTGGCCTCTGCCCGGGACACTTTTTTCTCCCACCCCATGATCATGCGCTGCCGCGAAGACGTGCTTCCGTTTCTGAACGACGACTTCGGCCACGGCATAGAGCATTCGAAAAAAGTGGCCATCGAGGCATCGGCCCTGATCCTGAGCGAAGCCCCCATGCTGGGTCTGGAGCGGGCCAGGCGTCTTGGCATGCTGGGCATGCTGGCCGGTCTCCTGCACGACACCTGCCGCCTGGAAGGCGAGCATGCCATGCGCGGCGCGGAGCTGTCGCTGCTCATCCTCCAGGACTATCCGTTGCACGACGAAGAAAAACGGATGATCTCCGACGCCGTGCGCTGCCATGAGGCGTTTTCCGTACAGGCAGCCTTTGAGCACGCCGACACCCAGATTCTGGCCGACGCCTTGTATGATGCGGACAAATTTCGCTGGGGGCCGGACAACTTCATGACCACCCTGTGGGAAATATGCAATTATCAAGAATGGACCTTGCAGCAAATTCTGGATAAATTTCCGGTCGGCCTGGAAATCATCGGGTCGATCCAGAATACGTTCCGCACTCCGGCCGGAAAAATATACGGGCCGGAATTCATCGAAGTGGGCCTGGAGATGGGCAAAAAAATATACCTTATAATACAAGCATATTGCAGGCAAAATTCTTGCAGCGAACAGTCTCTCTCATGAAGCATCGAGCAGTCCCCTGTCTCATCCTGGCAGCCTTTCTGGCCGCTCTCCTCAGTTGCGCCCCGCGACAGAACGAAACAATTCAGCCCGCCCCGGCCCAGCTTCCCCGGGTGCCGGCGTCGGATGAAGCCCGGGCCATTTACGCCTATCTGTCCTACCGGGAGCTGATGAACGAAGACAAGATGGAAGAGGCGGCGCTGGCCCTGGAAGAGGTCATCGCCTTCGCCCCCACGCCGGAACTCTATATGGAGCTCGGCAACATCTATTGGCGGACGTCCCGCTATGCCGACGCCGTCGCGACCCTGGGGCGGGCCACGGAAAAATTTCCGGACTCCGACATGCTGATTCGCACCCTGGCCAAGACATACGCAAGCCAGGGACGGTTCGACGACGCCGTTTCCGTCCTTGACGAGTACCACCGCAAGCATCCGGATATGGTCGACCTTGTCCACGAAGCGGCCATGTACCGCATGGAGCAGCTCCGGTTTGACGAAGCCGCCAGCCGGTTGCAGGCCATCCCGGCGAACCGGACGTCCGCGATCACCGATTTTCTGCTCGGCAGGGCCTATTCCGGCCAGGACATGCCGGACAAAGCCGCTTCGGCCTACGAACGGGCTGTGGCCGCTGATCCGGAATACTTCGACGCGCTGATCGAGCTCGGCCATACGTACGAGGCACTGAACAGACTCCCGGATGCCGAGCAGGTTTTTGTCCGACTGCTTGATGCCGGGCTCGAAAGCCAGCAGGTCATTTACCGGCTGGTCGACCTGCGCCTCAAACTGAACAGACCGGACCAGGCCTTGGCCACGATTCTGCAATACAACTACGACGAAAGCCTGACCCTGGAGTCCGCGAACCTCTTTCTCCGCCAGGGTTTCTACGACCACGCCGCGCAGCTGCTGGAACCCATGCTGCAGGAAAGCCCGATCCCCGTCAGCGCCTATCTCTATCTGGCCATCCTCGAATACGAAGGTCGTGACAACCCCGACCAGGCCCTGACCTACCTGGAGGCCATTCCTGAAGATCATGCCCACCATGAACGCAGCCTGATTTTCCGCGTCCATCTTCTGTACCAAAGAGGTGACAAAGATGGGGCCCTGGAATTGTGCAAGGCCGCCATAGACCGCTATCCGGCCCAGCCCGAATTTCAGATCGTTCTGGCTGAAATCCACGAGCGCAGCCGTGATTTTCCAAACGCCCTGGACGTACTGCTCCAGGCCAACAAGCGTTGGCCCGACAACACGACCATCCTGTACCGCCTCGGTCTGATCTACGAATACATGGACCACAAGGACCAGGCCATGATCATGATGGAAAAGATCCTGTCCAGAGATTCAGAGCACGCCGATGCCCTGAATTTTCTGGGCTACAGTCTGGCCGAAATGGGCCGGGACCTGGAACGCGCCGTACTCCTGATCGAGGGCGCCCTGCGGATTGATCCGGACAACGGCTACTATGTCGACTCCCTGGCCTGGGCCTACTACAAGCAAGGCAAGCTCGGCATGGCCTGGCAGGAAATCAAGCGGGCCGTGACGCTTGTCGCCTCCGACCCAGTCATCTGGGAACATTACGGCGACATTGCCCGTGACCTCAAATTCTTGGATCAGGCGCGCAAGGGATACACCCGCGCCCTGGAGCTGGAACCCGACAACGTCCAGGAACTGCAGGATAAATTGAAGAGCCTGAGAAGACCCCGATGAAACGCTTCTGTCTTGTGATCGTCTTGCTGTCCCTGGCGGCCTGCGCCCGGCCCATTCCGCCGCAGGACCCGGAAGCTGTGTCGCGCATCTGGTCCGTCCTCCATCCCCGCGCCGAGTCCTCGGACCGCATCACGGCCCGATTCTCCCTCAATGTCGAAAGCAAGGACCGCACCGGCCGGCTCACGGGCCAGATCTGGGGTCTGCCCACCTCGGTCATGCGCATGGATCTGGCTTCCGGCACCGGCGCTTCCGTGGCCATGATCCGCGAAACCGCAGACCTCTGGCTGGCCTACATTCCTTCGGAAAACAAAGCCTACCATCATGCTCAGGCCAAGGCGGGTCTGGCCCTGTTCCAGATTCCGGTCCCGTTTGACGCCAAGCAGATCAGCAGCCTGTTCCTCGGCAACGCCGCCCCCATTCTGGGCGGAGAGTACAGCCGGGTGGAACAGCTTCGTAACGGTGCGCTGCGATTTTCCTTTGCCCATGGCGACGTGTCGCATCTTGACGTCTTGCCGGACATGAGCACGCTTTTTTTTCAGGGCCGCAAAGGGTGGACCCTGCTGTGCGAACGTCCCTACTCTTCGCCGGTTTTTCCAGACCATCAGCTTTACGACAAATTCACCTTTACTTCCCCCCGGGATGGCAGGGCCGTGCTGCGCATCAAGTCCCTGGAGCCGGGAGGAGCATGGTTGACCACTGACCTGGATTTGACTCTGCCTGAAGATACGCAATGGATGCGGATCATCCCCTCGTCCGACTACAACTGACAACATTCACGGAGGACAACATGTTAAAAGAGACGCTTGCCCCGGTCGTGACCGGTTTCAAAGTATTGGCCAGCGAGGCCAAATGGGTCTTCATCAAGGGTTTTCGCCGATGGGAAATCCGCCAGATGGAAAAACGCCTGGCCGAGGAATACCAGAATCTGGGCAAGAATTTTGCCGAAAGCCACGGCAAGGGCGATGCCTTTGACCCCAAAGCCAGCGACAACGACCTGACCCTGAAGCAAATCAGCTTTCTGCGCGAGGAAGTCGCCCATCTGGAGCAGGATCTGGCCGCAACACGGGCCGAATACCTGAAAGCCCGCGCTCCGAAGGACGAGGCCCAGGCATGACCCCCCTTGTCTTTGGTTCGGATCACGCCGGGTTCAACCTCAAGAGCATCCTCAAAGAACACCTCGGTACCGGCCGTGAAATCGTGGATGTCGGCACGCATTCTCCGGACAGCTGCGATTATCCGGAAATCGCGGCCAAGCTGGCCCGGATGGTGCTGGAGCGTCGGGCCCTGGGCATCCTGATCTGCGGATCGGGCATCGGCGTGTCCATCACCGCCAACCGTTTTCCGGGCATCCGCGCCGCCCTCTGCTCCAACGAGCACATGGCGCGCATGAGCCGGATTCACAACGACGCCAACGTGCTCTGCCTCGGAGAACGGATCATCGGCGTTGATCTGGCCAAAGCCATCGCCACGGCGTTTCTTGAGGCCGGCTTTGAAGGCGGACGGCACCAGCGCCGCGTGGACCTGATCGACGCCCAAACAACACAACCCTAAAGCATCACTGGAAAAGAACGAGTATCATCATGACCATCAACGCATCCCCCATTGATCTCAAATCCGTCAATGTCATCAAAGGGCTGATCATGGATACAGTCCGGGCCTCCAATTCGGGCCACCCGGGTGGAGCCATGTCTTCGGCGGATTTCGCCTATGTCCTGTTCAAGGATTATCTCAATTTTGATCCACAGGATTCAAAATGGTTCAACCGGGACCGCTTCGTGCTCTCGGCCGGGCATGAATCCGCGCTGCTGTACGCCCTGCTGACCATGCGGGGAACATTGGGCGTCGATGATCTCAAGGCTTTCCGACAGTTCGGCAGCAAAACCCCGGGCCACCCGGAACACGACATGACCGAAGGCGTCGAGGCGACCACCGGACCGCTGGGACAGGGTTTTGCCATGGCCGGCGGCATGGCCGTGGCTGAGGCCTTTCTGCGCGCGTATCTGGATGCCGCCATTGCCGACCACCACACCTACGTTCTCTTCTCCGACGGCGACGTGCAGGAACCCATCGCCCTGGGCAGCGCGGCCCTGTTCGGCCAGTGGGGCCTCGGCAAACTGATCGCCTATTACGACAGCAACAAGATTCAGCTGGCCGGCCCGACCTGCCGGGTTGACACGGTCAATTACAAAGCCCTGTTCGAAAGCATGCACTGGCATGTCATCGAGATCGACGGCCACGATCACCAGCAGATCCACGACGCCATCCGGGCCGGTCAGGCCGAAACAGCCAGGCCGACCCTGATCATCGGACACACTGTCATGGCCAAAGGATGCGCGACCCTCGAAGGCAGCGAGACCACTCACGGCTCCCCGCTCCCGGCCGAGGAAATCAGCGCCACCAAAATCAAGCTCGGTCTGCCCGACCAGGAGTTCTATCTGCCCGAAGACGTGCTGACCCATTTTCGCAGCCGCTTCGGCGAACTGACCGAACAGCGCGGCCGCTGGGATGCAGCCTTGGACGCCAAACTTGGCAGCCGGGATTTTGCCGCCAAATGGAATCAGGCCACGGTGCCGGTCTGCGAACGAACAGTGACCTGGCCCCAGTTTGAATCCGGTGCCGGCGTGGCCACGCGCAAGGCCTTCGGCCAGTGCCTGAACACCATGATGGAGCAACTGCCAACCCTCATGGGCGGTTCGGCCGACCTGGACCCATCCAACCAGACCGTGAAGTTCCGCGAAACCGTGGGTGTTTTCAATGCCCAGACCAACCCGCTGGGCCGCAACCTCTGCTTCGGCGTGCGCGAATTCCCCATGGGCGCGATATTGAACGGCATGGCTCTCCACGGCGGCATGGTTCCCTTCGGCGCAACCTTCCTGGTCTTCTCCGACTACGAACGCAACGCCATCCGCATGTCGGCCCTGCAGCACCTGCCGGTCCTGCACGTCTTCACCCACGATTCCTTTTTCGTCGGCGAAGACGGCCCGACCCACCAGCCCATTGAGCACGTCAGCTCCCTGCGCCTCATTCCCAACCTCCTGGTGCTCCGCCCGGCCGACGCCCGCGAGAGCGCGTGCTGCATGGCCGTGGCCCTCAAGCAGAAGGCCCGCCCCTCGGTCCTGGTTTTCACCCGCCAGGGCCTGCCCGTCCTGGACTTGCCCGCCAACCTGGAAGAGCATGTGGCCAAAGGCGCCTATGTGGTGCACGAACCGGCCGACGGACCCGCCAAGATGCTTCTCCTGGCTTCGGGCTCTGAAGTCCACCTGGCCGTGGAAGCGGCCAAGGCCATGCCGGAAAAGAAAATCCGCGTCGTATCCGTGCCCAGCATGGAACTCTTCGACGAACAGGACGCAGCCTACAAGGAGGCCATCCTGCCCCGCGCCGTCACCAACCGGGTGGCCATTGAAGCCGGACGGCGCGATCTGTGGTACAAGTACGTCGGACTGGATGGGAAAGTCTGGGGCATCGACCATTTCGGCGCATCAGCTCCGGCTTCCGTGCTCAAGGAAGAGTACGGGTTCACAACGGCCAAGCTGATCGAGTTCATCAAAGCCTGAAAGCGTCCTGCTGCGCTGACCGCACAAAGCTGACGGCGGGGATTTTTCCCTGCCGTTTTACATGGCGGGGAGCTGCGTCTCCCCGACCAGAAACCGCATCCAAGGAGAGGAGAAGGCATGGAAGCACCGCAACGCAATCTGGCCATGGATCTGGTCCGGGTCACCGAAGCAGCGGCCCTGGCCTCGGCCCGCTGGTTGGGCAAGGGGGCAAAAATCGAAGGCGACGGCGCGGCCGTGGATGCAATGCGCCTGTCGTTCAACTCCCTGGATATTGATGGCCGCATTGTCATCGGCGAGGGCGAAAAGGACGATGCCCCCATGCTCTACAACGGCGAACGCGTCGGCACGGGCAAAGGCGCAGCTGTCGACGTGGCCGTGGATCCGGTTGAAGGAACCAATCTCCTGGCCTACGGCCGCCCCAACGCCATCGCCGTGGTTGGTCTGGCTCCGGCCGGCACCATGTTCGATCCCGGACCGAGCTACTACATGCAAAAGCTGGTGGTCCCGGCTGCGGCCCGAAGCGTGGTCGATATCAACGCCCCGGTCGGCCACAACCTGGAAAAGACGGCCGAAGCCCTGGGGAAAAAGGTCGAGGATCTGGTCATTTTTGTCCTGGACAAACCCCGACACAAGGACCTCATTGCCGAAATCCGCAAAGCAGGGGCCCGCATCCAGCTGCACACCGACGGCGATGTGGCCGGCGCCCTCATGGCCGTGGACCCCGCGTCCAATGTGGACATGATGATGGGCACGGGCGGAACGCCCGAAGGGGTTTTGGCCGCCTGCGCCATCAAGGCCCTGGGCGGTGAACTGCTGGCCAAATTCGACCCGCAGTCCGACGATGAACGCAACCGGGTCCGGGATTACGGCCTGGATCTGGACCAAACCCTGACCACGGACATCCTGATCAAGGATGAAAATGTCTTTTTCGCGGCCACCGGCATTTCCGGCGGCACATTCCTCGGCGGCGTGTCCTACACCGGCACCGGCGCGGTAACCCACTCCCTGGTCCTGCGCGGCAAGACCGGCACAATCCGGCGCATCATCTCCACGCACCAGTGGGACAAACTGATGCGTTTTTCCTCCATCAAGTACTGACAAAACCCGGCCATCCACCCAGGGGCCTCTGCGGCGCGACCGACGAGGCCCCTGGCATTTCGCCCTCGACAGCACACAGCTCCCCCCACCCCTCATCATGCCCGGTTTGCCGGCCACGGCGCGGCGCAGACCTCATCAGGCCCGTTGCCCAAGCAGGACCTCGGGATCGACCTCGTCCATCTGCGCCGGATCAAGATAGCTCTCGGCGTACGCCCTGAAGACTCCGCTGCGCAGGAACAGCTCGAACAGATCGGCGTCGATGTGTCCCTTGTCGCGCATGCCGCTCATGATGTGCAGGGATTCGCTGAGGGTCTTGGACTTTTTGTAGGGACGATCAGCGGCGGTCAGGGCCTCAAAGATGTCCGCGATGGCCATGATGCGGGCCGGGATGCTCATGTCCTCCCGACGCAGACCCCGGGGATAGCCCGTGCCGTCCATGGTCTCGTGGTGGGAACCGGCGATCTCGGCCACATCGCGCATATGGGGCGGAAAGGGCAGACGCTTGAGCATGAGGATGGTCTGCACGATATGCTCATTGATGGTGAAACGCTCCTCGGCGGTCAGCGTCCCCCGCCGGATGCCGAGGTTGTAGAGCTCCCCGAGATTGCGTTCGTGCTCGGGCACGACCATGTTGAACCCGTGGGCGTTGCCCTCGTAGGGGTCCGCCTTGTGCCTGGGGATGACATGCTCGGCCTTGTCGGCCAGGACGTGTTCGACAGCCGGCGTAACGCTCGCCTCCCGTCCCTTGGCGTCAGCCTCGGCCCTGGAGATGCCCAGACGGTCGTCCAGACGGCGCGTCCAGGTGCGCTCCGCGATTTCCCTCAGCCTGGCGATCCTGGCGTCATCCATGGCCTCGCCGCCGATGTTGCACTCAGCGACAAAGGCGAAATCCGCCGTGATCCGCGCCCTCTCCGCCTCCAGCCCCGCCCGCAGCTCCGATTCGTCCCCTCCGGACGCAACATCCCGGAAATACTCGATCTCGGCGTCGCGCAGCAACACCTCGAAACGCATGCGGACCTCGTGGATGCGGTTGTAGATCGTCTCCAGCTTGGTGGCCTTGTCCACAACGTGTTCCGGCGTGGTGATCTTGCCGCAGTCGTGCAGCCAGGCCGCCACCTCGAACTCCCGACGCTTGTCTTCCGTGTCCATGCGGAAATCGGCGAAAGGCGGCTCCTGGGACTCATGCGCCGCCTCGGCCAGCATCCGGGCCAGCACGGGAACACGTTTGCAGTGGCCCCCGGTGTACGGAGACTTTGCGTCAATGGTCCCGGCCAGCAGTTCCGTAACGGCGGTAAAGAGGGCCTCGATCTCGTTCTTGGCCTGGATGAGCCGGTCCGTGTAGCCGCGGATGGTCCGCCGCATCAACGCAAAAGCCATGATCAGGGAGTGAATCTCCCGGATGCGGGAGTCAAAGGGCTCCGAGTCCGAGAAATCCGATCGGCGAATTCTTTCCGACTCCTTCTCCAGATGCACCAACGGACGCGAGATGGCGCGGGACACCATCAGGGCCGAAGGCAGCACGACCAGCAGCGCCAGCATTGAAAAACCGACGACGCGCGCCAGCATGCGCCGGATATGCGCCGTGAAGTCCGAGACCGGCGCAACACTGGCCAGCACCTGATCGATCCTCAGCTCATCGCGGACAGCGCTGACGCGCACCAGATAAGGCCTGCCATCGACAATGATTTCCATCGTCCTGTCGCGCATAGTCTCCGCACGGGCGGCAAAGCCGGCGACAACGGCCCGGACCAGCGGGTCTTCGGCTTCTTCACCGGCAAGAAAGGCCAGGCTGCCGTCGGCGGCCGTGGTCACGGTCGATTCCGTGGGATGGGCGATGAGGCTCCCGCTCCGGTCAAAAAGAAAGACCCGGCCGTTGTCCGAAACGCGTTGCGCCTTGAGAGATGCTTCGACCTGCTCCAGGGTCATGTCCACGCCGAAAACGCCCCCACCATCCTGCAGGGTCATGGCACAGGTGATTCCGGGCAGCCGTGACGAACTAAAGACGTATGGCGACGTGAAAAAGATGCCGCGGGCCTGGAAAGCTTCGCGGTACCACGGACGCTCGCGCGGATCGTAATCGGAATCGGGATCCATCCTGGTTCCGATGACGGCGTGTTCCGCGTCCAGAAACCGCCAGTGCTGACGGCGGCCGGGCGGGTCCGAGGAAATGGCGCGCAGCACATAGAACGTTCCAGCGGGGGCTTCGTACAGGGCCCGCAACTCCGGCCTGTCCCCCACGGCAATGCTCTGAATGAAGCTTCCGTCGGCGTACCCGATGTAGGTCGAAAACATGAACGGATAAAACGTCAGCGCCCTGAGCATGATTCCGATACCGGGATGCTCGGCACCATCGCCCTGCGGGGTTTGGGCCATGCCCGGCACCCGCGCGACGGTGCCGGCCAGAACGGCAACCAATTCAAGAGTTTGCTCATACTGTCCGACGATCTTGGCATCGATCTCGGCAAAGAGCCTGTCAGCCGTGCCGACTGCCGCCACCCTGCTCTCGCGATGGCTGATCCACAGGAAAACCGCCGTCAGGGACACAACGATGGAAACGACCAGCGTGGCGATGCTGACATAAAAGGGGTAGCGACCATGTTTCATTGCTGATGTCCCTCCTTGCGGCGACCCTCCGGAGCAAGGCCGGACGCCGTACACAAAGCCCCACCAAAACGGCCCTCTCCATCAGAATGCCGCGGGCCAATCCTCAAACACGGTCGCAGAACTCCAAACATTTGTCGATCAGGATCAAACCATCACACACGACCCACACCCAGCGTCAGTCCGTCGCCCCCCGCGCGGGGGGCGACCCCTGGGCCGGTAGCCCGAGGAGGATCTATGCCTGTTTCAATCCACGCCCCCGCGCGGGGGGCGACGCGATCCGGACGGATGTGCGGGGCGTAGCGGCTGCGGTTTCAATCCACGCCCCCGCGCGGGGGGCGACAAAAGATTCAGGAGTAGC
>CAZYZA010000011.1:20243-47295 GCA_964651415.1 uncultured Desulfovibrionaceae bacterium | reverse complement strand
ACGGCCACGTACGCGGGGAGTACCTGCTTGATTACGCTCAAAAACTCGGGCTTGGCTTCAGAGAATATGTTCTGGCGCCGGTCTAGGTCCTGAGGATCGCCATGTTGGGCTTTACAAAGAGGTGCTTCATATTATATGAGCCCTTTCTTTGAATTGGCAGATTTTATACCCTTTGGAGGACAATATAATGGCTCACAAGAAAATTGAACGCAAAAAAGAACTGGATCGCCGCCGCAAGCGCCGTGAAGAACGCCTGAAAGAACGTATCCGCGAAGCCAAAGCTGCGGCCAAAAACAAATAGGCTGTTTTTCGGAGGTCATCATGCCCATTTACGAATACTGCTGTGAAGACTGTCGCCAGATTTTCGAAGAATGGCAGAAGGATTTCCAGGACAGAGACAAGGTCTGTCCCGTCTGTGGAGGCACTGCCCAGAGGCTTATTTCCAACACGTCCTTCGTGCTGAAGGGCGGCGGCTGGTACGCTTCCGGCTACAGCAAGGACTCCGGCGGCAACGGCAAGAAGGAAACTTCGGCGCCGGCCGCATCGGACACGCCAACATCCACGCCATCATCCACGGCATCCTGACGAAGGCAGCTTCGGCTGCCTTTTTCATTTGGGGACCGCGACATGCGCCGGTCCGAACATCAACCCCACCACATCGACATGATTGATCGCTATACACGCAAGGAAATGGGCGACATCTGGACCCTGGAACAAAAGTTCCGCGTCTGGCTGGAAGTGGAGTTGGCCATCTGCGAAGGCTGGCACGCCATGGGCGTCATCCCGGCCGAGGACATGGCCGTCATCCGCAGCAAGGCTGATTTCGAACTGGATCGCATTCTGGAGTTGGAAGAAACAACCAAGCACGACGTCATTGCCTTTCTGACCGCCGTGGAGGAAAAAGTCGGCCCGTCGTCGCGGTACATCCATCTCGGCTGCACGTCCTCGGACATTGTCGACACAGCCAACGCCGTGCTGCTGACCCGGGCCGGGCGCATCATCCTGGCCGACCTGGACCGGCTGCTCGTCACCCTGGAAGCCATGGCCAAGGATCATGCCGGGCAACTCTGCATGGGCCGCACTCACGGCATTCATGCCGAGCCGACCAGTTTCGGGCTGAAAATGGCCGTGTTCCATGCGGAATTTCAGCGCCACCGGCAGCGCTGGGCCGAGGCTTTGGAAAACATCCGGGTGGGCAAGATTTCCGGCGCGGTGGGCACATACGCCCAGCTTGAACCCGAACTGGAAGAGCGCGCCCTGACCATCCTCGGTCTTGAGGTCGATCCCGTTTCGACCCAGGTCATCCAGCGCGACCGCTATGCCCAGTATTTTACGGCCCTGGCGCTCATCGCCGGCGGCGTGGAGCGCATCTGCGTCGAGCTTCGGCACCTGCAGCGGACCGAAGTCCTGGAAGTGGAAGAGGGTTTCGGCAAAGGCCAGAAAGGTTCTTCGGCCATGCCGCACAAAAAGAATCCCATTTCAGCCGAGAACCTGACCGGCCTGTCCCGCCTGGTGCGGACCAACGCCCTGGCCGCCATGGAAAACATGGCCTTGTGGCATGAGCGCGACATCAGTCACTCCTCGGTGGAGCGAGTCATCATGCCCGACTCGACCATCCTGGTGAACTACATGCTGAACCGCCTGAACGGGGTGCTCAGGAATCTGCGCATCATCCCCGAGAACATGGAACGCAACCTGATGGGATCCTATGGCCTGTTCTTTTCCCAGCGCGTCCTGCTGGCCCTGGTGGAAAAGGGCCTGGAGCGGCAGAAGGCCTACGAAATGGTTCAGGCCGTGGCCATGGGCTGCTGGCAGGAGCGGACCTCGTTCGAAGCCGCTGTCCGCGCCAATCCGGACATTGCCGCCCATCTTGACCGGGACCGCCTGGATCAGGCCTTTGACCTGAACTATTACCTGCGGCATGAACAGACCATTTTCAGCCGTGTTTTCGCCCAGAGGAAAGACAATGATTGAATTGAAAAAACGACTGGCCCGCCTGCTCATCGAGAAATCCTATCTTGAGGGCGACTTCACCCTGACTTCGGGCCAGAAGAGCGACTATTATTTTGATTGCAAGCACACGGCCCTGCATCCTGAAGGAGCATGGCTTATCGGCAAGTTTTTTCTGGACATGATCCGCGCCAAAGGCGGGGTTCAGGGCGTGGGCGGGATGACTTTGGGCGCCGATCCGCTGGTGTCGGCCGTGACCGTGGTTTCCCATCTGGAAGGCTATCCCCTGCCCGGCTTCATCATCCGCAAGCAGCCCAAGGGACACGGCACCAACCAGTACCTGGAGGGCCTGAACAATTTCGTGCCGGGTCAGAACGTCTGCCTGCTGGAAGATGTCATCACCACCGGCGGCACCCTGATCAAGGCCATTGAGCGCGTGCAGGAACAGAACCTGAACATCGTGGCCATCATGGGCGTGCTTGATCGTGAACAGGGCGGCCGGGAAAATCTGGAAAAAGCCGGGTTCGAACTGCAAACCATCTTTACCCGTCAGGAACTGCTCGACACCGCCAAGTCGTAGGTTCTTGCTGCCATTCATGATAGGGGCGAAAGGTCTTTCGCCCTTATTCGATCAATACCTCCAAACCCTTCAGATACGCACCTTCCGGGAAGGCCAGGGATACGGGATGGTCCGGACCCTGGTTCAGGCGGCGGACGATGCTCCCTGCTCTCCCGGCGTCCAGGGCCGCGTCGGCCACGATCTTCTGAAACAGTCCGTCTTCCATCAGCCCTGAGCAGGAAAAGGTGAAAAGCCGTCCACCGGGTTTGAGCACACGCAGTGCGCAGAGATTGACGTCCTTGTAGCCGCGGGCGGCCCGGTTCAAATTGGCCTTGGAGTCCACGAATTTGGGGGGATCAAGGACGATCAGGTCAAATGTTCGGCCTTCCTTGTTCCATTGGCGCAAGATCTGGAAAGCGTCGCCGCAGACCGTGGTCATCCGTTCCGGGGAAAAATCGTTGAGCTCCCGGTTGCGCTCGGCCAGCGTCAATGCCGGGCTTGATGCGTCCAATTGGGTGACATGATCTGCGCCGCCGTAAAGCGCGGCCAGCCCGAATCCGCCCGTGTAGCAGAAGCAGTTCAGGACCGAAGCGCCGGCCATGCCTTGAACGCTGCGGGCTACGGCCAATCGATTGTCCCGCTGGTCCAGATAAAAACCGGTTTTGTGGCCACGGTGCGGGTCAACCAGATAGCGGATTCCGTTTTCCTGGATTTCGACCAGTTCCGGCACCTGACCGTAAACTGTGTCAATCCGCTCCGACAGGCCTTCCTTGAGGCGCACGTCCGCATCGGAGCGCTCCAACAGCGCTTTGTCCGGGAAAAGGTCGCGCAGGGCGTCGATGATGGCCGTGCGCCAGAATTCCGCTCCGGCGGTCAGAAGCTGGAAAACCAGCACGTTATCGTAACGGTCAAGAATCAGACCGGGCAAGCCGTCGGATTCGGAATGAACCAGCCGCATGGCGTTGCTCATGGGCTGCAATTCCTGTCGTCGGCGGGTGGCCAGGAGGATTTGTTTGCGGAAAAAATCAGCATCGACCGCATCTGCCGGATCAAAGGTCCAGACCCGTCCCAATATCTGAGACTTGGGTGAAAAGGCGGCCTTGGCCAGCCAGGCCCCGTTTTCCGCGACAACGTCCACGGTCTGCCCTGAGACGGGCTTGCCGATGATGCGGGCCACGGCTCCGGAAAAAATCCAGGGATGGCGTCGGCGCAGGGATTTCTCCCGGCCGGCGGCAATGATCAGTTGACTTGACATATAGAGCTCCAGGGCAAAGGCACTGTTCGGCCCGAAATAGCGGTCGTATTGGCCACGGCACACCCACTATGATGAAGCTTGTTGGTCGTCCACGGAAAACATCCCTTCCCGGCTCTTCGCCATGCTGCCCTGCTGAAAATCACAGGGCGGGAAAATCCTCTGCCTTGTCAATGCCCCCTGTTGCGGGCTATGTCTTCCGCTAAACTCCTTGGTGCCTTTCCATCCAATTTGCGGGGAAATACACATGGCCACGAAGATGACGTCATCGATTTTATTGGCAGCCCTGCTCTTGGCTGGTCCGGTATGGGCCGGCCAATACGCGGGCAAGCGTATTCTGTGGGTCGAATCCTATCACGAGGGATTTGTCTGGTCCGACGGCATTGCCCAGGGGGTCGACGCCGTGCTGGCCGGTTCGGGTGCGGACTTGCGGGTGGTGCGCCTGGACACCAAGCGCCATCCCCTGCCGCAGGAGGCCGAGGCCGCCGCCGCAGAGGCCTTTGCCGTCCTGCAGGATTTTGCCCCCCACGTGGTCATGGCGTCGGACGACAATGCCCAGCGGTATTTCGTGGTCCCCTATCTGAAGGGTGGCCAGGTGCCGGTGGTGGCCAGCGGCATCAACTGGGACGCGTCGGAATACGGCTATCCCGCGCCCAATGTGACCGGCATGATCGAGGTCAATCTGCTCGGCGAAGCGTTGAGCATGCTCCGCAGGTTCGCCTCCGGAGGGCGCATCGGATATGTCGCCGCCGATACCGAAAGCGAGCGCAAGAATGTGGAAATCTACAATGCCCGTGACTTTCAGGGCAATCTTGAGAGCCATCTGGTCTCAAGGTTTGAAGATTTCGGCCCGACGTTCGAAAAGGTTCAGGACCGATCGGACATGATCATCATGGGCGGTAATGGCGGCATTGAAAACTGGAGCGACGCCCGGGCTCGGGCTTTTCTGTTGGCTCATACCCACGTGCCGACGGGTAGTTTTGATGAGTATCTGGCTCCCCTGGTTATTTTTTCTTTTGCCAAGGAGCCCGAAGAACAAGGGGAATGGATGGCGGCCACGGCCCTGCGGATTCTGGACGGGGCCAGTCCGGCAGAGATCCCCATGGTCGAAAACAAGCGGGTGCGGCTGATCGTCAATCTGGAGTTGGCCCATGCCGCCGGATTGGTCCTGCCGGTGCCCCTGCTGAAGACGGCCACGGTCATCGGCCGGCAGTGATGATGATCCGGAGAAACGCATGGGTTTGAAATTTCGCGTCAACCTGACCGGTTTCTTTCTGGTGGCCTGCATCGCCCTGGCCATATCCGGGCTGGCGGTCATGGCCATTGACCGCATGACGGTTTCGCTCAACCAGCGCTTGCTGGCCATGGAACTGGAGGATAACCGTGCCAGGATCGAGGACTCCATCGCCGTGCTGGCGGACAACGGCTTGTCCGGGGTGCAGGCCTATGTCGACCGGGCCCAGTCTGATCTGACCACATCATTTGGGGCCAAAGGCGGCGATATGTTCGGGGCCCTGAGTATCGTGCGGCCCTCGGGTTTGGTCGTCTTTCATGACGATGCGATTGCCGACCCTGTCCCGGAGTGCCTTGACAACCTGGTGCGGTACGGTGCGGGACAGATGAGTTGTTTGGTCGACGGCCGGCTGCGCATCGGAGCGTATCGTTATATCCCCGAATGGGACTGGCTGCTGATGGTTTCGGTCAGCGTTGAGGAAATGCACAGGACCCGCAACGAGTTCTTGTGGCGGGCCGGAGCTGTCTTTCTGCTGGTCTCCATGCTTGGTTGGTGGCTTTTTGTCGGCATGGCCCAACGGGTTGTCGATCCCATTCTGGCCCTGTCGACAGCTGCGGCCACTCTGGGCCAAAGCGGCTGGGACAACCTGCCGGCACCGCTGTCCCGTCGTGATGAAATCGGGGAATTGAGCCGAAATTTTACGGCCATGGCCACGCGTCTGCGCGAAGCCCAGGCGGATCTGACCAGCCAGGCTGATTCCCTGCGCCGGACCAACGCCAGGCTGCGCCTCGAAATCGAGGAGCGTTCGCGTATCGAGATCAATTTGCGGCAGGCCACGGCCGCCATTGAGGGCATTCTTGATTCCATGCCGTCTCTGGTTATCGGCGTGGACCCGGAGTGCACGGTCACCCACTGGAACCGGGCAGCGAGAATTCTGACCGGAACAGAACCGGCAAACGTTGTCGGCAGACCATTGGCTTATGCCATGCCGCGTCTGAATGGCCTGGTTGATACGGTCAGGCGCGCCATGCACGACCAGAACCCCATCAGGCTCGATCGCGTGCCTTACGAACAAAACGGGAAAATACACCAGGAAGACATTCTGATTTTTCCCCTGGTCGGTGATGTGGTCTACGGCGCTGTCATCCGTCTTGACGATGTGACCCAGCGGGTGCGGATGGAGGAAATGTTGATCCAGTCGGAAAAAATGACCTCCCTGGGCGGTTTGGCCGCGGGCATGGCGCATGAGATCAGCAGTCCTTTGGCCGGAATCGGTATCAACGCATTCAATATCAAGAACCGCATCTTCGGGGACCTGGAGAAAAACGCCGTCACGGCTAGGGAGTGCGGCATCCCACTTGATCGTGTCCGCGCCTACGCCGACCGGCGCGATATCCCGAAACTGGCGGATAACATTGCCGCAGCCGGTGAGCGGGCCGCAAAAATCGTGGGCAACATGCTCAAGTTCAGTCGAAAATCAGAATCCGTACCCGCGCCCCAGGATCTGGGACAACTTCTGGACGCAACCCTGGACCTGGTTGCCAATGATTACGACCTGAGAAAGAAGTTTGATTTCAGGCGGATCAGCATTGGACGCGACTATCAGGCCGGCATGCCCCGCGTCATGTGCGAAGGCAGTGAGATGCAGCAGGTTTTTTTCAATCTGTTCAAGAACGGAGCCCAGGCCATGGCGGCCAAGGCTTTTTCCGACGAGGGGCCGGTGTTTATGATCCGATTGCGGGAGGAGGACGGCTGGGCCCGCATTGAAATCGAGGACAACGGGCCGGGCATGCCCGAAAACGTGCGCCGACGGGTTTTTGAACCCTTTTTCACCACCAAGCCTGTGGGTGAGGGTACGGGTCTGGGGCTGTCCGTGTCGTACTTTATCGTGACCGAGCAGCACGGCGGCACCATGGAAGTCCAGTCCGCCCCGGGCCTGTGGACGAAATTCATCATCCGCCTGCCCTGCAGCGACCAAGCTGCCACGATGTCTTACCAGCAGTAATCATGGTCCGGCCGTTGCCATTTGTTCAGGATTTTGCCAATGGCCGAGTTTCATGTGTCGCAGTTCAGCCTGATAAATGCGGGTCAGGACTCAACGCGTCAGCAAGACATGTTCTGCCGTCAGGCGAGGATGCACTGTGCCGTGCGTCGCCTGCCGGAAGCGTCCGCGTGGCCGACCAGGCGTTTGTTGCCGGTACGTGTTGAAATGCGTGACTGTCGATCTGTTCATCATTGCCGCGTGATCTACGGAGAATTGCATGCCTGTTTGGTCCAAGAAGGTTTTTTGTGCATTCTGCATCTGCTTCATACTCAATCTGGCCGCGTGCTCATCGCAGCCCGAGCTTCCACCGCTTGGGCCGACCGCGAAAATCCTGGCGTTCGGCGATAGCCTGACTTTCGGAACCGGGGCAACGCCGGGTGAAAGCTACCCGGCTGTTCTCGCCCGGCTGATCGGACGCGAGGTCATCAATGCCGGGATTCCCGGTGAAGTAAGCGCAGACGGGCTGCGCCGCCTGCCGGAAATTCTTGACCGCGAGAACCCCTCGCTCGTCCTGCTGTGCCACGGAGGCAATGACATCATTCAACGCCTGAATCCGGACCAGACAACCAGCAATCTGCGAGCAATGGTACAGCTATGCCAGGCGCGGGGGATCGCGGTCGCACTTCTGGCCGTTCCCGGCAAGAACCTGCAGCTCAAGGCCGATCCCCTCTACGAACAGCTGGCCAAGGAATTGTCCATCCCCAGCGAAAACATCCTCATACCCGACATTCTTCGTCAGAATGCTCTGAAAGCCGATTACGTGCATCCCAATGCCGCCGGCTACAACGCCCTGGCCGTGGGCCTGGCCGACTTTCTGCGCAAAAGCGGGGCCCTGCCGTAAAGGAGCAAATTTGAACGCGTGCCTGCTGTGAGCGTGGAGAACGGGACTGACGAAGGGGCCTGAACTTTTTGTCCTGTCCCGCCCGCGCCGACCCTCGGGAGTCAGTTTCGCATGGTTGGGTACAAGAAAACCCGCTCTGTCAGCAGGTGCCGACAGGCGGGTTTTCTATTTCAGGTGAGCCAACCTGCTCAGAAAATCTGCGGGTAGGACTTGACGTAGGCGTCCAGGCGTTGGCGGGAGGCGGTGATGCGTTCACGCAGGCTTGCCCGGTAGGCGTCCATGTCGGTGATGGGCTTTTTGGCCACACCGGTGTCCATGGCGGCCTGGGCCACGGCGGCGGACTCGAATTCGATCAGGCGCAGGTCAACAGGTTTGGGGATGATGTAGTCGATGCCGAACTCCAGCTTGTCCACGCCGTAGGCCTGCAGGACGTAGTCCGGCACCGGCTGTTTGGCCAGTTCGGCCAGGGCCTTGGCCGCGGCGAGTTTCATTTCCTCGTTGATCTCCGTGGCCATGACGTCCAGGGCGCCGCGGAAGATGAAAGGGAAGCCCAGCACGTTGTTGATCTGATTGGGATAGTCGGAGCGGCCAGTACCCATGATGGCGTCGGGCCGCACGGCCTTGGCGTCCGGATACGGAATTTCAGGCACCGGGTTGGCGCAGGCAAAGATGATCGGATTTTTGGCCATGGATTTGACCATGTCCGGGGTGACCATCCCGGCCACGGACAGGCCCAGGAACAGGTCCGCTCCGTCCATGGCCTCGGCGAGTGAGCCGTAGGCCTTTTCCGTGGCGAATTCGCGCTTCTGGGCGTTGATGTCCGGGCGTCCGAGATGGATGTGGCCACGGGAGTCGAACATGGCGATGTTCTCGGGCTTCATGCCCAGGGCGATGTACAGGCGGGAGCAGGAGATGGCCGCCGCGCCCGCGCCGGACACGACCATGCGCAAATCCTGAATTTTCTTGCCCGCGATCTCGGCGGCGTTGATCAGTCCGGCGGCGGAGATGATGGCTGTGCCGTGCTGGTCGTCGTGGAAGACCGGGATGCCCATTTCTTTCTTGAGCTTGTCTTCAATGTAGAAACATTCCGGAGCCTTGATGTCTTCGAGGTTGATGCCGCCAAAGGTCGGTTCCATGGCCTTGACGATGTCGCACAGCTTGTCCGGATCGGTCACATCCAGATTGATGTCGTAGACGTCCACGTCGGCGAAAATCTTGAACAAAAGTCCCTTGCCTTCCATGACCGGCTTGCCGGCATGAGCACCGATGTTGCCCAGACCGAGCACGGCCGTGCCGTTGGAAACCACGGCCACCAAGTTGCCCCGCCCGGTATATTTGTAGGACAGCTCCTTGTCCTTGGCGATGGCCAGGCAGGACTCGGCCACGCCCGGACTGTAGGCCATGGTCAGGTGTTTCTGGGTGGAATAGGGTTTGACCGGCACAACCTCGACTTTGCCGGGGCGGACTTCGGAATGATAATCCAGGGCTTCCTGGGGGGTGAAAAGGGCCATGTTGTCCTCCAAATATGATGCCGCGTGGGCGGCGTTGATAGTTTTGTTGATGGGGCGCATCCCCCTATTCCAACCCCGCCGCAGCCCGGTCCGGCTGCACGTACAGTTCTCCGCCCACGGCGTCGTTGATGACCAGCAAGGGAAAATCGACCACGGTCAGTTCGCGGATGGCTTCCGGCCCGAGATCTTCAAACGCGATGACTCTGGCCGCCGTGATGCATTTGGACAAAAGCGCTCCGGCTCCGCCCGTGGCCCCGAAATAGACAGCGGTGTGATCCCGCAGGGCCTGGCGCACGGCTTCGTTGCGACGGCCCTTGCCGATGGACGCCTTGCAGCCCAGACTGTGCAAGCGCGGGGCATAGGTGTCCATGCGGTAGCTGGTGGTCGGCCCGGCCGCGCCAATGGGACGGCCCGGAGGCGCGGGGCTGGGGCCGACGTAGTAGATGGCCGATCCCTGAATATCAAAGGGCAGGGTCTTCCCGGCGTCCAGCAGATCCGTGAGCCGTTTGTGAGCCGCGTCGCGGGCCGTGTAGATGGTGCCGGTCAGGCGGACCACGTCGCCGGCCCGAAGCATGCTGACAGCCTCGGTGGTCAGAGGAGTGGTGAGCTGGTATTCGGCCATTACAGTTCCACCTCCTGATGCCGGGCGCTGTGGCACTGGATGTTCACGGCCAGGGGGAGGCTGGCGATATGGCACGGATGCATGGCGATCTTGACGTCCAGGGACGTGGTCCTGCCGCCCAGACCCATGGGACCGATGCCGAGCTTGTTGATGGCGTCCAGCAGTTCGGCTTCCATGGCGGCCAGTTTGGGGTCCGGATGAGTGTCGCCCAGTTTTCTGAGCAGGGCCTTTTTGGCCAGGATGGGGGCCAGTTCGAACGTGCCGCCGATGCCCACGCCAACAATCGTCGGCGGGCAGGGGTTGGGGCCGGCTTCGGCCACGCGGTTCACCACGAACTTTTTGATGCCCTCCCAGCCCTGGGCCGGAGCCAGCATGGTCACGCGGGACATGTTCTCGCTGCCGCCGCCCTTGGCCATGAAGGAGATCTTCAGCCCTTCGCCCTCAACCAGATCGAAATGCACGATGGCCGGGGTGTTGTCTCCTGTGTTGGCGCGGGTCAGCGGATCACAGGCCGACTTGCGCAAGTACCCCTCGGCGTAGCCCTTGCGCACGCCCTCGTTGATGGCGCAGCGCAAGGTCATGCCGTCCACGTGCAGGTCCTCGCCCACTTCAACAAAAAAGACCGCCAGCCCCGTATCCTGACACAGTGGCAGCCCGGTGGCCTCGGCCAGCTGGTAGTTTTCGGTCAGTTGCCGGAAAATCTCCCTGGCGGCCGGGCTGTCCTCGTCGGCGGCGCAGCGGGCAAAACAGTCGCGCACATCCTTGGGCAGGATGCGGTTGGACTGCACGCACATCCCGGCCACGGTGTCGACGATGGTCTGGGCGGCTAGCACCCGCATGGCGATTTCCGCAAGAGCTGCTTGATGGCCGTGATACCCATTTTGCGGCGCAGGAAGCCGAGTTGGTTCTGCAAGGGCAGGTGCTTGGGACAGACATCCTCGCAGGCCAAGAGGCCCATGCAGCCGAACACTCCGTAATCGTTGCCGATAATCTCGAAATAGTCCTGATCGGTGCGCTGGTCGCGGGGGTCGATGACAAAGCGGGCCACGCGGTTCAGGGAGGCCGCGCCCAGAAAGTCGTCACGCATGCGGGCCGTGCCGCAGGCCGCGATGCAGCAGCCGCATTCCACGCAGCGTTCCAGCTCGTAGATCTGCTCGGCCACCGCGTTGTCCATGCGCTCCTCTTCCCGGGACGGGTCAAAGACCTTGGAGGTGTGCACCCAGGACTCGGTCTTCTGGTACATGTCGCGGAACCATACCCCGGTGTCCACGGACAGGTCGCCGACCAGCTTGAAGACCGGCAGGGGCAGAAGCGTGATCTGATCCGGCAGGTCCTTGGTCTTGGTCTGGCAGGCCAGGCGCGGGCGGCCGTTGACGACCATGCCGCAGGAGCCGCAGATGCCGGCCCGGCAGCAGAAGTCGAAAATGAGGCTCGGGTCCTGCTCCTCGCGCAGACGGTTGAGGACGATGAAGAGCGTCATGTTGGCCGTCTCTTCCAGGGTGAAGGTCTGCATGTGCGGCTGGGAGGCCGGATCTTCAGGATTGTAGCGGAAGATGTCGAATTTGAGAGTTCTGGCCATGATTCCTCCTAGCGCTTGATGGTTTTCGCCGCGACCATTGCAGGGTCGGCCGGGATGATGGTGCCGCCGCCATAGCCGCGGTCGCCCGGAGGAATTTCAAAATACGGTGTGGCGTCTTCGTACTTGAGCACGGGCAGATCCGCGCCTTCGGGCCAGTAGGCCAGGGTGCGGTTCAGCCAGTTCTTGTCGTCGCGGGCCGGGTAGTCTTCGCGGTTGTGACTGCCCCGGCTTTCCTGACGGGCCAGGGCCGCGGTGGCGATGTTCAGGGCCAGACGGACCTGGCCTCGCAGCTTGAGCGCCGCCGCCAGCTCATGATTGGCGCCAAGGCCGTTGGAGACCAGACCGATTTGGCCGGAGCGTTGGTAAATCTCCTGCAAGGTGGCGATGCACGCGGTCAGGTCCTTTTCGTTGCGGAACACGAAGCAGCCCTGCATGAGCGCTTCCTGCATCTGCGCGCGGACAGCGTAGACGTTTTCCCTGCCCAGGCGGCCGGCGATGAGGTCATTGATGCGCTCCTGCTGGCGGCGGAGCTCGGCCTTGACGACTGCCGTGGAATAGGTGGCTTCCGTGCCCTGCAGGAATTCGACGATGTGGCGGCCGATGATGCCGCCGGCAACCACGGTCTCGGCCAGGGAGTTGCCGCCCAGGCGGTTGAAGCCGTGCATGTCCCAGCAGGCCGCTTCACCGGCCGAAAACAGGCCCTTTAAGCCATAAGCCGCGCCGGTTTTGTCGGTGCGGATGCCGGACATGGTGTAGTGCTGGGTCGGCCGGACCGGGATGAGCTGGGTGCGGGCGTCCACGCCCAGAAAGTTTTTGCAGATTTCGTCCACCTCGCGCAGCTTGGTCGAGATGTGCTGGTCGCCCAGATGGCGGATGTCCAGCCAGAGGTGTTCGCCGTACGGGGACTGCACGCCCTTGCCCAGCCTCATGTGCTCGGTCATGCGCCGGGCGACCACGTCGCGGGAGGCCAGCTCGGCCTTTTCCGGCTCGTAGATGTGCATGAAGCGTTCTTCGTTGACGTCCAGCAAGGTGCCGCCGTCGCCGCGACAGCCTTCGGTGACCAGAATGTCCGTGGGCAGGATGCCGGTGGGGTGAAACTGGATGGACTCGGGGTTGCCGATGGGCACCACGCCGGTTTCCTGGGCAATGGCGTTGCCCGCGCCGTCGCAGATGACGGCGTTGGTCGTGGCCGTGTACAGGCGGCCGTAGCCGCCGGTGCAGACTGCCGTGGCCTTGGCCAGATAGACTTCCAGCCTCCCTGTGCGCAGACAGCGGACCACGGCGCCCATGCACTTCTCGCCGTCATGGATCAGGGAGATGGCTTCCTTGCGGTCCAGGACGGTGATGCCCAGTTCGGCGCACTTGTTGTCCATGGTGCACATGACCGCGTGGCCCGTGCCGTCGGAGGTGTAGCAGGTCCGCCATTTGGCCGTGCCGCCGAAGGAGCGGGCCGTGATCAGGCCTTCCTTTTCCGGCTTTTCGAACTTTTCAAATTTTTCGCCGCCCTTGAAATAAAAGGATTTGCCGGGCACGACGCGGTTCCACGGCACGCCCCAGTGGGCCAGACGACGCATTTCAATGGGCGCGGCGTCGGCGAACATGCGGGCCACTTCCTGGTCGCAGCCCCAGTCCGAGCCTTTGACCGTGTCCAGAAAATGGACGTCCGGGCCGTCGCCTTCGCCCATGGCGCAGTTGCCGATGGCGGCCTGCATCCCGCCCTGGGCCGCGGAAGAATGGGAACGCCTGGCCGGAACAATGGACAGACAGACAGCATCGAATCCGGCCTGGGCCGCCTCGACGGCGATGCGCTCGCCGGACAAGCCGGCCCCGATGACCAGCAGATCAGAAGTATGGGTGTACATATGGGCTCCCGGAATTTAAACAGTCATGGTGGCGTAGCGGGCCAGGGCGATGAGGGCGACAGCCAGAACGCAGCCGAAAACAATGGTCATGATCTTCACGACCTTGGGCCGGGTGGCGTCGGTGATAAAGCCCCATTTCACGCCGATGCGGTACACGCCGATAAAGACATGCAGCTGCACCAGGGGCACCAGGAAGAGGTAAAAAAGCGTCCAGCCGCCGCTCTGAACCCGGGCCGTGGATGTGGCGGCGAGAATGGCGGGGTCGTTGATGTTGGTCCACATGTGGATGGCCCCGAGGACCAGGATGATCATGGCGCTTGCGGCCTGCACGATCCACAGCCAGGTGTCGCGATGGTTCAGGAGACGCGCGCCGCGCCACATGGCCAGCTGACCCTCGACCCGGAAAGGAATCTTGCGGGCCGCGACCACGAAATGAGTGAAAAAGAGGATGGGCACGATGATGTGGGCCAGCGTGTCGAGATGCACGGCTTCCAGGGCTCCGGCCACCCCGTCCAGGGCTCCGGCCCCGAAGATGATGGACGCGGTCAGCAAGGTGTGGAAAGCCATGAACAGGACCAGCCCGGCTCCGGTCAGCATCTGCACCCAGTCGAGATAGGCATCCCGGCGTCCTGGACGCTCGACATGCATGGTGGCATCAACGGACATACTTCCTCCGTAATTGGGGAGCCGGTGCAGTGACCGCTCCTGGTTGAACAACCAATTTGTTTGTCGCGAACACAATGGGTTTCCGAAAAGAGTCGGAAAAGAAATTTTATAGGTTTGAGTTGGTACAGAAATGCAATTGATCGGTCAATCACGTAGCCTGGAAATGCGTGGCCGGGCTATGCAGGTTCTGCAAAGTATTTCAAAGAGAAAGGAATTGTTCTGGAGGATACATGAATCCTGAAAAGCGTTTGGTCCGCCTGACCGTGGGCGGCATGCACTGCGCGGCCTGCTCAAGCCGGATCGAAAAAGTCGTCGGGACCATGGACGGGGTGGAGAACGTGGCCGTCAATCTGGCCACCGGCGGCATGGATCTGCGGTTTGACCCGGCTGTGCTGGAGCTATCCTCCGTGCTGGAACGGGTCCGGGACATGGGTTTCACCGTGGACCCGCCGCCGGCCGAGGTCACCCTTGATCTGAACATCGGCGGCATGCACTGCGCGGCCTGCTCGTCCCGCATTGAACGCGTCGTGTCGCGGCTGCCCGGCGTGCGTGAGGCCGGCGTCAACCTGGGCGCGGAGCAGGGGCGCTTTGTCTTTGATCCGCAACTGCTGTCCCAGCGCCTCTTGCGCCAGGCCATTCACGACGCCGGTTTCACCACCGAGCTGCCACGCAAGGAGGTCGTCGGCGCGGAGGAGGCCAGAATCAGCGCCCGCCTGGCGGAGAAAAAAAAGGCCGTGCTGTTGGCCATGGCCTTTGCCCTGCCGCTCTTGGTTCTGTCCATGGGTCATATGTGGGGCCTGCCCCTGCCGGGTTGGCTCGACCCCATGCACAGTCCGGGCGCTTTTGCCCTGGCCCAGCTTCTGCTGACCCTGCCCGTGGTCTGGAGTGGACGCAGCTTTTATCAGATCGGCTTTCCGGCCCTGATCCGCCGGGCTCCGAACATGGATTCCCTGGTGGCCGTGGGCACGGGGGCGGCCCTGGTCTATTCCTTGTGGAACACGGTGGAAATCTGGCTCGGTCTGGACGCCGTGGCCAGAGCCATGGATCTGTACTACGAATCGGCCGGCGTGCTCATCGCCATGATCTCGCTCGGCAAGTATTTCGAGGCCCGGTCCGTGTCCCGGACCACAGGCGCGGTGCGGGCGCTGATGCAGCTGGCTCCGGACACGGCCACCCTGCTCGACAGGGAGTCCGAACGCCTGATCCCGGTCGAGGAGATCGAACCGGGCGACCGGCTGCGCATCCGGCCCGGCGAACGCCTGCCCGTGGACGGCGAGGTCGTGGACGGCGAGAGCCATGTCGATGAATCCATGCTGACCGGCGAGCCTCTGCCGGTGCGCCGCGTTCCGGGGGACCGCGTTTTCGGCGGCACCCTGAACACCACCGGCAGCCTGGTCATGCGGGCGTCCCATGTCGGCGAGGACACGGTGCTGGCCCGGATCGTGCGGCTGGTGCGCGACGCCCAGGGCTCCAAGGCTCCCATCGCCAGTCTGGCCGATACGATCAGCTATTACTTCGTGCCCGTGGTCATGGCCTTGGCCCTTTTGTCCGCGTTGGGCTGGTATCTGCTCAGCGACGAAACGTTTGTCTTTGCCCTGCGCGTGGGTATCTCCGTGCTGGTTATCGCCTGTCCCTGCGCCATGGGGCTGGCCACGCCGACCTCGATCATGGTCGGCACCGGACGCGGGGCCCAGCTCGGGGTGCTGATCAAATCCGGCCGGGCCTTGCAGCGGGCCGGAGAACTGACCACCATGGTCTTTGACAAGACCGGCACCCTGACCATGGGCAAGCCGGCCCTGACCCAGGTCTGGGTCGCTCCTGATGCCCCGGTGGAGCAGGATGAATTACTGACTTTGGCCGCAGCGGTGGAGGCCTTGTCCGAACATCCCCTGGCCCGGGCCGTGGCCACGGCCGGACCCAAGGCAGACGTCAGGGTCGGTCGGTTCGAGGCCGTGCCCGGCCAGGGCGTCACGGCCGAGGTCGATGGCCGCAAGCTGGCCATCGGCAATGAACGGCTCATGGCCCGGCTTGGGGTGAACGTGGCCGGGAGTCAGGCCAAGCGGGAAGAGTTGGAGGAGAGCGGGGCCACGGTGGTTCATGTGGCGGTCGATGGCCGTCCGGCCGGGCTGCTTGCCATCAGCGATCAGGTCCGGGAGGATGCGGCCCGGACCGTGACTGCTCTGAAGTCCATGGGCCTTGATGTGGTCCTGTTGACCGGCGACACCGAGCGCACAGCCAGGGCCGTGGCCCGCCGACTGGGCATCGACACGGTCGTGGCCGGGGTCATGCCCGAGCACAAGGCTGAAGAGATCAGGCGTCTGCAGGGTCAGGGCCGGGTGGTCGGCATGGTCGGCGACGGCATCAACGACGCCCCGGCCCTGGCCCTGGCCGATCTGGGCGTGGCCATGGGCAGCGGCATGGACGTGGCCCTGGAATCGGGCGATGTGGTCCTGATGCGCGAGGATCTGGCCAGCCTGCTGACGAGCCTTTCCCTGAGCCGGGCGGTCATGGCCAACATCCGCCAGAACCTGTTCTGGGCCTTTGCCTTCAACACGGTCGGCATTCCCGTGGCCATGGGCCTGCTGCACCTTTTCGGCGGACCGACCATGAATCCCATGCTGGCCGGCACGGCCATGGCCATGAGTTCGGTTATGGTCGTCAGCAATGCCCTGCGGTTGCGGTTTTTTACCCCGTGAACCTTGAGCCCTATGGTGTCCGGTCCAGTTCGTAAGGCCCGAACTCGCGGCTGGGCAATCGGCCGCGCCAGATGAGCGCGGCGTTTTCCAGTCCGACGCACTCTTCCGGCAACGGCGCTTGGTAGGTCAGTCTGTAGAACCTGGCCCGAAGATCCTTGTTCCAGAGAGGCTGGGGCTCCTTGTTCGGCAGATGCGGCATCCAGCGCGGGTCTTGAGGATCAATCTCAATGCTCACGGTTTCTCCCGGACCAAGCACTCGCACGTCTTGGTCGCGGAGTCGGGGCGGATCGATCAGCAATGGGGTGACGTCCGTTTCCGGGCCATCCCGAAAATCCAGTGCTGTGAGCCGGATGGTCCGCAGGTCGGACGGAAGGACCAGGGCCAGGGGTTTTGAGCTGGCGTTGAAATAGGTCAAGACCAGGCGGGCGCCGGTGGCGGCCTGCTCCGGATGATCCGCGCTCCTGTCTGCGTCTTTGCGGATTTCCAGACCAACCCCGAGCGGATTCCAGCGGTAGTCCGTCAGCACGGCCGTTCCGTCCCGGCCAAGCGCAATCTGCATTTCGAGCGGAACGCGGACGCCGCTTGGCGCTCCCTGCGGGGCGTTTCTTTCCAATTCCCTTCCCTTGCCCTGCTCAACGAAAAAGGCGTCAATGCCGTAGTTCACTCCGGACAAGCCTTCCTGCCCCCGGATGTGGTACGGACGGATCCTCCCTTTGATGAAGGGGCCGGAGTCCGGTGGACTGAGATCAATCTGCCTCACCTGGGCCACATCCGAGCCCTGCGACACTTCCAGCTGCGCGTAGACTTCGATTTCCCGATGGTAGCGCGGACGATTGGGCCGTTCATTCCTGCTGACGGCCTCGCGTTCGGCCTGGAGGGCCGGGCCTGTTTTGTCGGCGGCAATGGTTGAGATTTCGTAACCCAGGATGACGTAGTCTCCGCGAAAGAGATCCCTGGGATCGACTGGGGCCGTGCGCAGCCAGACCCTGGAGCCTGTGGCGACGATCCATTCACGCTGGCCGGCCATCCAGCCCAGGACCAGGATCTGCAGGGCAACAGCGGCGATGATGACAGTGGTTCGCATGACTCAGCCCTCCATCCCGTTTGTCGCCGGGGATGCCGCGAGGCTGGCGATCCTGGCTCGTTGGCGGTGGTACATGGTCGCCACCAGGAACAGGGCCCCGCCCATGGCCATGAACATGGCGCCCCGGGCCAGGAGGGAATCGAACAGGTCCGTGAAGCGGGCGAAAGTCCAGATTGCAAGCATCAGCGAACCGGACACGACCAGGCCCCGGCGGGTTTCGCGACATCCGATCCACAGCCAGGCCACGGTATGGTAGATGAAAACGGCGTTGCCCAGCAGGGTCATGACCAAGGGCCAGGACTCAGGGGCCGGGTGCAGGATCTTCATGTTCACGGTCCACCACATCACGGTATAGGTCAGAAAGATCACCAGAGGGGCGCAGAGAAGGCCTCGAAATTCCGGCGAATTGACTTCGCCTCTCTTTTCGGCCCGGTGCACGGCCAAAGCCGTCAGGGCCACGGCCGCCAGGGCAAGCAGGATCAATGCGTACCGTTCAGCCGATGCGGCGTCTTCCCAGAACGAAAAATCCACGAGATCTTCCGCCGCATCGAGAAAGGTCAGGATGAACAGGCACGGCAGGTAGAGCACAAGGCTCATGGTGCGCAGGACCGGCGAGGCGCTGGGAAACTCCAGGTGACCTCTGGTCATCCAGGCTGCGGCTGAAAAGACCAGGCCGATGGTCAACACGACCTGGAAGATGCCGTCGTCGTTGATCGGCAATCCGGCTACGGCCGCGATGGTGAAGCTGACGGCGGAGACGGTCAGCAGGGTCGGTGACTTGCGGACCCAGGCCAGGGAGCCGGTGGTGGCCAGGATGAGCAGGGGGGCGAACGTGACGGGGTTGCTGTAGGACATGGCCTCGGCGCAGGCCCAGATGCACAGGAGAACCGCGCCTAGAATTCCTTGTGCAGTGGAGGGCAGTGCCCAGGCCAGCAGTATGGCCCCTGCCGCCCAGATCAGGAATGCGTTGGGATAATGGGCGGAGATGTGATAGATCTGGGCCACCAGCCAGATGCCGGCGCCGAATAGCATGGAGCCCAGCATGTGCGCCGCTTCGGCCACACCGTGCGGCCAGCGGGTGCGGCTCAGCCAGAGTCCGGCTGCGTGGGTGGCGGTGACGGAGCCGAAGACAATGCCGAGCTTGGTGAATTTATGCATTTCCGCCCAGTTGTAGGCGAAAAGCAGGATCACGCCCAGACCGAGCACCACGGCCCCGAATCCGGCGAAGATCAGGATGCCCCAGGATGTGTCCGAGCCTGAGTGACTCTCGTGCCGCTCGATGGCTTCGGCCTGTTGTGGTGAAATCAGGCCGGCCGCGACCCAAACGGCGAGTTTGTGACGTGTTTTCTTGTCCATCCTGCCCATGCGCCCCTCCCGGGGATGTGTAGTTTTTCTCGGATCCGGAGTGTCAAACCCGGACAAGCCGCTTCGCCCTACATCTTTTGGACCCCTATGTACATGGGTTTGGAGGATCCGGCGACCATGTCCCGCAGCAGGGCGATTTCCCGCCTATAGCCCGCCGGATCGTTGGGTGTTTCCAGGTAAAACGGCAGATGGCGCAGTCTGGAGTGGGTGACGATGCGGCGGAATGCATCCAGGCCGATGAAGCCCTGTCCGATGGGAGCATGCCGGTCCTTGCGGCTGCCGCAGGGGTTTTTGCTGTCATTGAGATGAACGGCGCGCAGCCGGTCCAGGCCGATGATGCGATCAAAGGTTGTCAGCACCCCGTCCAGATCTGCCGCGATGTCGTACCCGGCGTCGTGAACGTGACAGGTGTCGAGGCAGACGCCCAGACTGACCCCCTGCCGGACCCGGGTCAGAATTTCCCGCAGTTCCTCAAAGGTCCCGCCGATCTCGCTGCCTTTGCCGGACATGGTTTCCAGCAGGATCATGCCGGTTGCGTCCGGCGTGATCACCGTGTCGAGTTGGGTCACGATATGGTTGATGCCGGTTTCCACCCCCTGTCCGACATGGCTGCCGGGATGAAAGGTGTACATGGCCTGCGGCAGCGATTGCAGCCTTTTGAGGTCGTCGTGCATGGATTCCAGGGCAAAGCTGCGCGTTGCGGCCCGGGGCGAGCACGGGTTGAGCGTGTACGCCGCGTGAGCCAGGATGGGACCAATGCCGTGTTGGCCGGACAGGTGGAGGAAGTCGGCCACGTCCTGCGGGTCAAGGGCCTTGGCCGCGCCGCCGCGCGGGTTGCGCGTGAAGAACTGGAAGGTGTTGGCGCCAATGTCCAGGGCGGTGCGCCCCATGGCCAGGAAACCCTTGGATGAAGAAAGATGGCAGCCGATGGTCAACATGGTCATTCCCGCAGTTGTGAAGGCTTGCCGTAGGGGCAACGGACTTCGGTCGGAACACAAGAAGGCCGGACATCACCGCCTGCGGCCAAAGATGATCGTGCGCCCTTGCCCTCTCCGGGCTTTGCGCAGGATCTTCAGAGCAACCTGTCGCACCAGTCTTCAATGGCCCGGCGCATGGCTTCCGGCTGTTCCGTGGGAATCCAGTGCAGGGCGTCGAGGTGCTCCACCTCGCAGTGGGGCAGACCGGCCAGCAGCTTTTCCGTCATGGCCGGATCGCCGAAAGCTCCGCCCCTGGACAAAAGGGCCAGAGCCGGGACCCGGACCCGTTCCAGGGGCAGGGGGCCGCTGACGGCGATGAGGTCCTGCAGGAACATGGCGGTGGGCATGATGCGCAGATCTTCCACGATCGAGGCGTAGCGCTTGGCCGGAAAATCCCCGGCGTCGGCCATGGCTTGCCGCGTCTGACGATCCAGTTCCGCCAGATCAATGGCCGCGATCTTGCGACGGTGCAGCCCGCTTTGGGCCAGGCAGAGGAGCGGCCGGACCAGGGCGGTCAGCAGTGCGCGTATGGCCGAAACCTTGGCCAGATTGCCGGACAGGGCCTGGCGGAACATGGGCTCGATCAGTACCAGCCCGGAAACCAGCTCCGGATGGCGGGCCGCGCAGCGCAGGGCCAGATTGGCCCCCAGGCAGTGCCCGACCAGTACGGCCCTGGTCACGCCTTCGGCCCGCAGCACCTCGGCCAGATCGTCGCTCCAGACATCCATGCCGGCCCGGGTGCGGCAGATGGAGCCGCCGTGACCGCGCAGGTCCGGGCGCAGCAGGTCCCAGTTCCGTCCGAGACTCGTCGCGGTCACGAATTCCGACCAGCGGGTCATGTTGCTGGCCAGGCCGTGCAAGAGCACCAGGGTGGGGCGCGGTCGGCCCGCGCGGGTGGTTCTGTAGGTGACGCGAATACTATCGCGCATGGCCAGCTTGTTTTCCGTGTCCATGGTCTTCATTAAGATGTCCGCAATGGTGTATGTTGTCGTGTTTGGCCGCTGCCGTTCGCCTGCTTTGTCTGCCAGGAGCGCACACCGACGGCAAGCAATTCCAGGTACGGCTCGGGAGAACCGGTTGAGTATTCTCACTGCACGGTTGCGTTTTTCGGCTAGCCCCGTATACCTTCGAGAACAATCCGGTCTGATTTTGGTTCCAACACGGAGGAAGCCATGATCGTGCGCATCGAAGAGGCTCGCCACGGCGACATTTTACAGGCCGACATCGCGGACAGCAGCGGGCGCCTGCTCTTTCCCAAAGGGGCCGGTCTGACCGAGCCCATCATCAAAGCCCTGCAACAGCGCGGGGTGATGGAGATTGACGTGGTCGGAGAGATGCAGCCGCTGAATGTCCGCCTGCTGGCCAAAGCGCGAGAATATGCCCAGAAATTTTATGCGGGCCACGATGTGACCATTGCGCCGGGCTTGGTTCTCCTGGGGCTGAGGACCGAGGCGGAGGCCAGGCTGTTGGAGATGGGCCGCCCGCCCTTGTGGCGAGGCTGCGAAGGTCCGGCCGGGCCTGCGCCGGCCTCTGCCGACCTGCCGGTGTTTTGTCTGCAGCACTTCTCGCCGCCGGAACTTCCGGCCGTGGCCCGCGAGCTCAATCAGGTCCTGTCTTCGCCGGATCCATGCACCAGGGATGTGGCCGACGTCATCGGGCGCAGTCCCGGCCTTTCAACCCGCCTGCTGCGACTGGTCAACAGTCCGTTGTATTCCCTGCAGGGCAAGGTGGAGACTCTGACCCGGGCCGTGACCATTGTCGGCCTGCAGGAAATCGGCATGCTGGCCTCGGGCCTGGTCATGGTGGAGCAATTCGGCGTCATTCCGCGCACCGTGGTCGACATGCGTTCGTTTCTCGAACATTGCCTGGGGTGCGCCCTGGCCGCACGGACCCTGGCCGCACTGACCGGGCGGGTCGATGCGGATCAGGCTTTTGTCGCCGGTTTGCTGCATGACCTGGGGCGTCTTTACTACTTCACGGCCTTTCCCGAACGGTCGCGATTTTGTATCGACAGCGCACTCAAGCATGGGCGGCCGTTACTGACGGAGGAAGCCGACTATTTCGGTGCGGACCATTGCGCCATGGGCATGCGACTGATGGACGGCTGGGCCATGCCCCGGGCATTGAGTCAGGCCGTGGCCTTTCATCATGATCCGTCCCGGGCCGACGAATCCGATCTCCCGACCCTGATTCATCTGGCCGATCTGCTGGTTCACGCCATGGGCATCGGCTGCAGCGGTGAATGCGGTCCGCCGCTGGTGCAGGCTGGATGCATGGACCGCGTTGGGCTGAAGTCGGAACAATTGGAGCAGGTTGCCGCAGAAATCGGTGAAAAACTGGAGGCCATTGTCCGCGCGTTCCAGTAAGGCGCGGAGCAGAGGCCGTTCTTTGAGCGTCAGTTCCCCTTGGGCCATGGATGCCCGCAACGTTTTCGAGCAAAGAGAGCCGCCATGCATTCCTTTTCACGTCACCCTTCCCAGCCGTTCACGCCGTCGGATCTGCCCATAGACGCCCACGGTCGCATCTACCATCTGCAGATCAGGCCGGAAGAGTTGGCCCCGGACATACTGCTCGTCGGCGATCCCGGCCGGGCCGAATGGATCGGCAAGACCTTGCTGCGCGACGTTGAGACGGAGCAGGAGCATCGGGGCCTGGTCACGATCACCGGGACTGCCGCCATGACCGGCGGCCGGGCCACGGTCATGGCGCCGCTCAGAACCACCGTGACCACATCCGGCATGGGCGCCCCTTCCCTGGAAATCGTGGCCAGCGAGCTGGTGGCCCTGAACGAGATCGACTTTTCCACCGGCTTGCGCAAAACCTCGTTTCCCCGTCTGCATGTCATCCGGGTCGGAACGTCAGGAGCCTTGCAGGCGACAACGCCCCTGGGCACACCTATCATCACCACCTACGCCATCGGCATGGACAACACCGGCCTGTTTTACGACGCCCCCTTTCCGGACCCGGCCTGCCGGCGACTGGAGGAAGAACTGGCCGGGGCCGTCAACGCGACCATGCGTCCCGGCTCCCGGTTTTGCGGGAAAATCCAGCCGTATGTGTCCAGAGCCGAACCGACGGTTGTGGCGGCCCTGGAAGAAGCGGCCCGGAGCCTCGGGCTGCCGGTCAAATTGGGGTTGACCGTGTCCAATAGCGGTTTTTTTGCTCCGCAGGGGCGGCATGTGACCGGACTTGAGCCCAGTGCGCCGGAACTGGACAGGTTTTTTTCACGGTTTGATCCCCGCCTTGATGGGCAACGGGTTGAAAACATGGAGATGGAAGCCGGTTTTCTGCTTCACTACCTGGGCGGGCTTGGCCACTGGGCCGGGGCTGTCTGTCCGGCCATCGCCAACCGGCGGCTGGGGACCTTTGATCATGATTACGCACTCGCCGTGGAGCAGGCGGCCCGCACGGCCTTGCTGGCGCTGACGATGCTGCGCCGGGGGGACGGCCGCTGACTCTTTTTCAGCCTTGGATCCGGCCTCAGGGAATTTCGTCGACCCGCAGCCAGATTGACTGCTGATCGGATGAAGCTGCGGACCCGGTGCCGAGGATGCGGGTTTGGCTCTTGGTGCTTTGCGAAGAACCGGCGCCGAGTTCAATCCATTGTCCGAGCTGCCCGGAAACCGTTGTCGACAGTCGCCGGGTGTCCACATGGCCGCCGCCGCGTGAACTCTCCTCCTCGGAATACGGGGTGATCTCCACGGTCATCTGATTGCCGTTCAGTCTGGGCGTGGCGTAAAATCCCTGGCCGATATCAACGTATTGCACGGTTTCCGAGACCTGGATCCGATTTGCGGAGACCGTGATCCGGCGCATGGGCACGGCCAGAGACCGGCCGATATGGATCAAGGCCGGACTGCCGTCCAGCACCTGCACCGACTGCAGGGTCCGACCATGTCTGTGTTCCAGGGCTGCATCGCCGCGAATGGCCAGGCCTGATCTGTCCGACCCGATCTTGGCCTCGGCGCTGTCCGCCGTGTTGCGGCCGTCCGTAATCGTCATGGTCGAGCCGTCGCGAGCCGACAGGCCAAGACTGTGTTCCTGCCCATGCCGCCTTCGTTCCTGGCTGACCTGGATGGCCAAGCGGCGCGGTGGCCGATCGACAACGGCCAGAGCGCGGCGGATATCGTGCAGATTGCCGGCCGACGTGCGGACAATGAGCTGGTTGCCCATGCCGGTCATGACGCCGTCCGGGGCGAGCAGGGGTTGGAGGACGGGGATGACGTCCTCGACCAGACGGTAGCGAAGCTCGATGATCTCCAGCTGCTCCGCCGCCATCAGCGGCAACGGCAGGACAAGAAAGGCCAGAAAGACGACAAGACGCATAGAGGCTCCGAACTTGTTGGTGGGACAACACCGTGGTGCGGCAAAGAGCATGCAGGCAACGTACGGCAAGGTCAACGTGGCCGCCGGAGTCGCCTTGCGGGCGATGGTACAGGGAAGAAACGGGCCGTCCTGAAAGAACGGCCCGGAAGGTTCGGCGAAAAGATCTACAGGCAGGCGTCGGCCGGGGTGTAGGGCAAACCGAAGGCTTCGGCCACGCCCTGGTGGGTGATCGTGTCGCCGACCATGTTCAGGCCGTTTTTGAGGCCCGCGTTTTCCTTGCACGCTGTTCGCCAGCCCTTGTTGGCGATCTGCAGGGCGTAGGGCAGGGTGGCGTTGGTCAGGGCCATGGTCGAGGTGATGGGCACTGCGCCGGGCATGTTGGCCACACAGTAGTGAATGATGCCGTCGACTTCATAAATCGGGTCGGAATGGGTGGTGGCTTTTGATGTCTCGAAACAGCCGCCCTGGTCAATGGCCACGTCCACCAGCACGCAGCCGGGCTTCATGTCTTTGAACATCTCGCGGGTGATGAGCTTGGGCGCCTTGGCCCCGACCACCAGCACGGCACCGATGATGGCGTCGGCCTCTTTGGCCAGTTCCCGGATCTTGGACGGGGAACTCATGAGGGGGATGACGTTTTTGGGCATGATTTCGGCGAGGTAGCGCAGCCGGTCAAGATTCATGTCCAGGATGTAGACGCGCGCGCCCAGGCCCGCGGCCATCATGGCCGCGTTGGTGCCGACAATGCCGCCGCCGATGACCAGAACCGTGGCCGGAGCCACGCCGGTCACGCCGCCCAAGAGAATGCCGCGTCCGCCGTGCACGCGCTCGTTGTATTTGGCCGCTTCCTGAGCAGCCATGCGTCCGGCGACCTCGCTCATGGGGGTCAGAAGGGGCAGGCCGCCGTGAGGCCCGGTCACGGTTTCGTAGGCAATGGCCACGGAGCCGGTCTGCATGAACTCGCGGGTCAGTTTTTCGTCGGCCGCGAAGTGGAAATAGGTGAAAACGATCTGGCCGGGGCGAATCAGGGCGTATTCCGATGGCTGCGGCTCTTTGACGTGCATGACCATGTCGGCCTGAAGGTAAATTTCAGCCGGAGTCGCCAGCATGGTCGCGCCGGCCGCAACGTACTGTTCATCGGCAAAACCGCTGCCAAGCCCTGCGGATTTTTCCACCAGCACGCTGTGACCGTGCTGCTTCATGACTTCCACTCCAGCCGGGGTCATGCAGACCCGATTTTCCTGTGCTTTGATTTCCTTGAGGACGCCGATGATCATGTTCGCAACTCCTGAAAATGTTTGTGTAGGGAACCGGTGGCGACTGTTTGGCAAGAAGCTTACCAAAACTGGCGGTCAGGGCAATGTCGACGCGGAAATCGGCCAGAGCCGTGGTTGGCGGAATTCCCTGGGAGCGCGGACCGGGCGGAGTGCTGGTCAAAGAATGACGAAATAATGCCTCAAAACGGCATGATTTATTTCCAATTCTCTGAAAAATCTTTTTAATCAGCATTGTTGTTGTGAAATTTATGGATGGTTCATTTTCTGACCAATAAGATATATTCATGCCATATGCGGCGGATCATTTGCGGCGTGACTCCTGCCTGAGGGCATTTCTCCGTATCCGTGGTCCGCAACTCGGGTGCCGGCACGGACGGACGCGGAATGTCCACGTCTTTTTCTTGCGGGCCCGCTTTGACAGCTAATGACGCAACATCTTGATATGGTATGATAAATTTTTTGCAAAGACTCTTGTTTTTCTGCCCCGGCCTGTTACACCCACGCCCATCTTACGATTCACATGTTCCGGGCGGTCCGGAAAAGGCGGGTTTCATGCGCTCCTATCTGACCACGATCATTCTGCTGTCTCTGAGCAACATCTTTATGACATTTGCCTGGTACGGCCACTTGCGCAACATGTCACACACGCCATGGGTTGTCGCCGCCTTTGCCAGTTGGGGCATCGCCCTGCTCGAATATCTGCTGCAGGTGCCGGCCAACCGCATCGGGCATCAGGTCATGAATGTCGGGCAGCTCAAGATCTTGCAGGAGTGTATCGCCCTTTCGGTCTTTATTCCGTTTTCGATCCTGTACATGAAGGAAAAGCCCAGCATGGACTACGTCTGGGCCGGCCTGTGCATCCTGGGCGCGGCCTTCTTTATGTTTCGCAAGAAAATCATGGGTGCTTAGGACCTATTTCCCAACACGGTTTCAAGCGGATCGCGCGAAAACTCCTCTTGCAAGGAGACCGGTCGCGAGCCAGGGCGTAGTGGAGCTAGGCCCTGCGCGGGTTTTTCGCTGGCAACACTGCTGGACGCGTTTGCAGCCGGTTTCCGCAGGGCCTTTTTTGCAAAAGGATCTTGGCTTGTGCAAAATTTTGGCGCGTTTGCGCAGAATTTTGGTTATTGCACAAACTTTGGGGATGTGTGCAACAGCTCAACCCGCTGGAATTCGGACTTGATTACTTTGGTATAGCCTGTGCTTTCAG
>CAZYZA010000011.1:0-20143 GCA_964651415.1 uncultured Desulfovibrionaceae bacterium | reverse complement strand
AGCTCAACCCGCTGGAATTCGGACTTGATTACTTTGGTATAGCCTGTGCTTTCAGGAACCCGGCCCATGCCGCATTATTCCTGGAGGCACCATGCACCGAAATTTTCTTCTTTGTGCTCTGGCCATTCTGGCCTTGCTCCTTGTTTCCCCGGCCCATGCCTTTCTCGGCTTTTTTTCCAAGATTCCCGAGGTCAAGACACACGACGGACTTGTGACCATCCCTGCGGACGAGGTTTCCGACGGGCAGGCTCGTCATTACCGTTTTGTCCAGGGAAAGACCGAGATCGTTTTTTTCCTGCTCAAAACGGGTGACGGACAGATCCGGGCCGCTTTTGACGCGTGCGATGTCTGCTATCACGCCAAAAAAGGCTATTCGCAGCAAGGGGAATTCATGATCTGCAACAATTGCGGCATGAAATTCCACGCTTCGCGCGTCGGCGACGTGGAGGGCGGCTGCAATCCCGCGCCCCTCAAGCGCACGGTGGAAAATGGTCGGGTGATCATCGCCGAAGCTGATCTCGCCGCCGGCCAGAGGTTCTTTCAATGAACATCCTGACCATCCCCCTGCGGACCATGCGCAAGAAATGGCTGAAGACGTCCCTGCTGCTGCTGGTCTTCACCCTGAGCGTCGTCTCCATTGTTTCTCTGAACTACGTTTCCCGCGTGGTCGGTGAATCTCTGGAGAAAAAGCTGACCGCCTTTGGGGCAAACATTCTTGTCATGCCCAAAAGCGAAAAGCTGACCGTCAGCTACGGCGGCTTCTCGCTCGGCGACATGCTCATGGGCATGACCGATCTGCAGGAAGCGGACGTTGAGGAACGCATTCTGTCCATTGGCTACAGTGACCGCATCAGCGTGGTTGCGCCCAAGCTGGTGGCCATGACCAGGATAGACGGCATGGCCGTGGGCGTGATCGGGGTGCGCTTCGAGCGCGACCAGATTCTGAAAGGCTACTGGGTCGTGGACGGGAAATTGCCGACCGGGCCGGCCGAGTTGCTGGTCGGGGCCAAGGCCGCCGGCAAGCTTGGTCTGAAGGTGGGCGACGACCTGGACGTGGGAGGACGGCAGGCCAGAGTGGTTGGCGTGTTGGAGCTCACAGGCGGCGATGACGACTCCGTGCTTTTTGCCGATCTCGGGTTTGTGCAGGAGGTTTTTGCCCAGCCCGGCGAGGTCAGTTTTGTCGAGGTCGCGGCCTTGTGCGCCGGTTGTCCCATTGAGGATATTGTCGCCCAGCTGGTGGAAACATTGCCGGACACGGAAGTTCTGGCTTTGCAGTCCATTGTCAAGCAGCGCATGTACGCCATGCATTTTGTCGAGCATCTGATTCTGACCGTAAGTCTGGTCATTCTCTTCATCGCCTGCTGCATGGTCGGGGCGACCATGATGTCTTCGGTCAACGAGCGGATTCGTGAAATCGGCCTGCTGCGTTCCCTGGGATTTTCCCGGCAGGGTATTTTCGGCATCTTCTGCTTCGAGGCCGTGCTCATCGGTATGGTCGCCGGCGTAATCGGGTATTTCGGTGGGTTCGCCTTGAGCCTCAAAGTCCTGGCCCTGCTCGACATGGCCGCGGAGGCCGAGTTGAGCATGCATGTCGGCCATCTGGCCCTGACCTGCCTGCTCATTGTCGGTGTGTCCGTTCTGGCCGCTTTTTTCCCATCCCGGAAAGCGGCTTCCATTGAGCCGTCCACGGCGCTCATTTCCCTGTGAGGTTGCACATGCTTGAAGCCAGAAATATTTCCAAAACCTTTCAGTCCGAGGGGGTTGCGGCCCAGGCCCTGCGCGGGGTCAGCCTGAGCGTGGCGCCGGGCGAATTTGTCAGTATTGTCGGGCGGTCCGGATCGGGCAAGACCACCTTCCTGAACATCCTGTCCACCCTGCTGACTGCGGACGGTGGCCAGATTCTCTACGACGGGGCGGACGTGACCTCGTTTTCGGCCGACCGCCTGAACAGGCTGCGCAACCGCGATTTTGCCGTGGTTTTCCAGTTTCACTACCTGCTGCCCTACCTGACGGCCAGCGAAAACGTGCTGCTCCCGTTCATGAACGGCCTTGGGGCCGTGGGCCGGGCCGAGCAGGAACGGGCCGAGGACTGCTTGCGGCGGGTCGGTCTGGAGGGCAAAGGAGGCAAACTGCCCGGTCATCTGTCCGGGGGCGAGCAGCAGCGAGTGGCCATAGCCCGCGCTCTGGTCAAGGAATCCAAGGTTCTATTTGCCGATGAACCCACGGGCAATCTGGACAAGGCCACGGGTGAATCGATCATGGATCTCCTGGCCGACCTCAAAAAGGACGGTCTGGCCATTGTCATGGTCACGCATGACGAATCCTACGCCCGCCGCGCCGACCGGATGATCCGCATGGCTGATGGGTTGATTGTTTCCGGGCCCGGCGACAAGCAGGCGGAGTCTTCCGTTTCCTGACGCCTTCCCGGCCCGCCGGCCCAGGACCAGTCGGCACTCAAAACAGACGGGCCGCCTTCTTTCCGGAAGGCGGCCCGTTGTCGTTATGTCCATGCTCCCTGTTTCCAGATTTCGTCCAGGGGCTTGCGCGGCGAGGGTGATTCCCAGTCAACGTAGGGTTTTTCCAGGTTCTCGCGTTGATCCAGAACGCCAATGGTGAAACCGGCCACAACGTCGTATTCCTCGCGATTGATGCCGAAAACCTCGTACACCGCATCTTTTTTGATGCCGGCCATGCCGTGGGTGTAGAGGCCGAGCTTGCGTGCCTGGAGAGTCATGGACATCCAGGCCGAGCCGCAATCGTATACGGCCCAGTCATTGGGTTTGTTGTTGTGCGTGAAATTTTTCTTCGCGACCATGAAGCCGATGACCGAGGCGTTCTTGGCCCATTTCTGATTGGGCTCGACCAGCAGACCGAGAAAGATGTCAAAGGTTTCCGGCGTGGAGGTCAGGATACGCCAGGGCTGTTCGTTGTAGGCCGAAGGCGCCCAGCGGCTCGCATCGAGCACCGTGGCCAGGTCTTCGGGAGCAATGGCCGTTTTGACAAAGGAACGCGGGGACCAGCGTTGCGGAAACAGCGGGTCCACTGCGGGATTGGGATCGCGCTTGCTGAAGTCGGGGGCGTAGGGATTCTGATATTTCATGGGAACCTCCGGAAAGTGGGCTACAGGTTCGAAACGTATCCATAAAAGTGATGACATAACCTGCAGCGGCAGTCTGTCAACGTGGCGGGCCGCTCTTTGCATTCCGGCTGGCCACGACGGCCGCCAGTTGAACCCGGAATTGCCCAGCCCCGCCATTGGCCGGGTGGCGCACGGCCGGCGCGGTGATGCCCATGGCCGCCAGGAGCGCGGCCGACTTCTGCCCCACGGCCACGATCCGGGCCTGCCCCGCGTACTGCAACAGGGCGTCCAGCACCGGCTTGCCGAGCAAGACTTCATCGTCCGTGGGCGTGCGGTTCGAGAGCATGCCCTGGTCCGGTTTGTATGGATGCCATGGAAAGGCGTTCCACAGAATCACGTTGCGCGGGTCAATGCCCAGTTCCCGCATGGCTCCCCAGACAATGGTGCAGGTCGGTTCGGTGAACCCGTCCGCCTTGACGCTTTCCCTGCTGGTGCGCCTGGGGACGATCGTCTGCAGGACCATGCCGGGCGTCAGTCCCTTGCCGGTCAGATGTCCGAGCAGCAGGCGTTCCGAGGTCATGGCCATGCCCGTGAAATGTCCGCCCTGATAGCCCAAGGCTTCGGCCAGAAGGATGTATTGCGCTTGCCGGCGTTCAGCCAGATAGGCTTCGAGCTGAGTCCGGCGGATACCGGGAGCCCGGGATGACGCGTCGTGGTCGGGGTCGCGGGAGTGCCAGGGATTGAAAACCGGTCCGTGGGGATGTTTTTTGAGCAGGTTGAGAAAAGTGCGCATGGTTCAAGGTTACATGCTCCGGTCTGGACGGGCAAGGTTTGTCCGGGAGGGGGACGAATGCGCCCCGCCCGTCTTATCCTTTGGCCGGACCGCTTTTGCGAGGTCGGACAGCGTTTGGCCGGGTTGAAGGTTTTCCGGTTAGTTGGGCTGCAGGCTTGCTGCTGCGAAGGCTGTCCGGCTGTGAGCCCGGCCGCGTTCCGGTGCGGGATTCTGCTTTTTCCCGGGTCGAGGGGCGCGGATTGTCTGTGCGGCCGATTTTTGAGGGCTGGGCCGGGCCTTTGCGGCCATAAGGCGCGGATCGTTGATGCGGGCTTGCCGGCGAGGCGTCGCTGCTGTCCGGAACCAGATTGCCCCGCACCATTCGGACTGGGTCCACGCTGATGTTCAGATCTTCCGCGTAGCGTCGGGCCAGCCGGAGTTCAGCCTCGGTCAGCAGGTTCAGCACAAATCCCGGAGTGTTGGCCCGGCCCGTGCGGCCGGCCCGGTGCAGGTAGTCCCGACTCTGGCTTGGCGCGTCAATGTTGATGACCAGGTCCACGCCGGACACATCCAACCCCCGGGCCGCGATGTCCGAAGCGATGAGCACCTGGGCCTTGCCCCGGCGAAAGGCGTCCAGGGCTCCTTGCCGTTCGAACTTGTCGCGGGCACCGTGCAGGTCGGCCACGTGCAGGCCATGGTGGGCCAGGCGTTCGGCAATTCTTTCGGCTGCGCTTCCCCGGTGGACGAAGATCAGCACTCTGGCCGGGTTCAGGCCGCGTACCACCTTGCGCGCCCAGTCGACTTTGTCCCGTTCCTCGCAGACAAGGTAGGCATGGCGTATGGCCGGGTTGATCCGTTCTTCCTGCACCCGGACCACGGTCACGTTCGGCGCCAGCTCTCTGGCCACCCTGGTGGTGGCCGGCCCCTCTGTGGCCGAAACAAAAACAAAGGATCTGTGCTCCAGCCCTTCACCGGCAATGCGTCGGATGTGGTCCAGTTTTTCCTCGATCAGCAGACGGTCGGCCTCATCAAAAATCACCCAGCTCACGTGTCCGAGTTTCAGCTTGCCAAGGTCCATCAGATGCACGACCCGACCGGCCGACCCTACCACCAGATGGGGCTTTTTTTTCAGCCCCTCGATCTGGCGGCTGGAGGCGGCCCCGCCGATCAGGGCCTGGGTTCTGAGCGGCAGACCGGACTGCTTGATCAGGTCTGCGGCAACACGGTGGATTTGCATGGCCAGCTCGTGGGTCGGGGCCAGGATAACGGCCTGCACCGCGGCCAGGTCCGGGTCCAGCCGGGACAGAATGGGCAACAGATAGGCCAGGGTCTTGCCCGACCCGGTGCGGGAAACGAGCATGGCGGACTGGCCGGCCAGCAAAACCGGAGCAGCCTGAACCTGGATCGGCAGTGGGGTAGTGATGCCGGAAGCGGTCAGGGCATTGGTCAGAGGCAGGGAAAGGCCGAGGTCGGTGAAGGTCATGTTTCTCCTGGAGCAGCCGGGGTGGGGCTAGATGGTGACGCTATGGTCTGCGTTCGTGGTTGAGTCGGGTCGACCAAGCACGGAACGGTTCCGGCCCTGGTTCTTGGCCTGATACAAGGCCTGGTCCGCAATCTTGATCAGTTCGGACGTGGGGCAATCCTGACGGGCCGTGGTTGGAATCATCGAGGCCACGCCCAGGCTGATGGTGACGTGCCCGTCGACAGCTGCGTGCTCAATGTTCAGGTCCTGCACGGCCAGACGTATTTTTTCGGCGATGTACATGGCGCCTGTGGCGCCGGTATTGGGCAGGATGGCCGCAAACTCTTCGCCTCCGTAGCGTGCGGCCAGATCCATGGGCCGCTGCATGCACTGGTGGATGGTTGCGGCGATGGCGATCAGGCAGCGATCTCCCTGCTGATGCCCGTATGTGTCGTTGTACTTCTTGAAGTGGTCGACATCGATGAGAATAATGCTGAGAGATTGCTGTTCGCGCATGGCTCGACGCCACTCTTCATGCAGATGACTGTCGAAGTGACGTCGGTTGGGAATGCCGGTCAGCCCATCCTGGGTGGAAATCTGGGTCAATTGACGGTTGGCTTCCTGCAGTTCTCGCGTCCGTTCGCCCAGAGCCCGGACCAGAGCGTCAAAGCTTGCGGCCAGACCTCCGATCTCGTCGGAGCGGTTCAGTTCCAGGCGTCTGGACAGATCGTTGTCCTTTTCCAGCATGGCGGCGTGCCTGGTCAGCAATTGCAGCGGACGTATGATCACATGCTGAATCAACACAAGCAGGATGCCCAGCACCAGCACGCCCGATCCACCGATCAGCCCGGCGGCGTAGCGTACGTTGTCCTGCCCTTTGCGGGTGATTTCACGGGGAACTCGGTACTGGATGCCGAAAAGGGGCTGGCCGGTCATATCGGGATAGAACGCACAGGCTTTCCCGTATCCACTTTCACGCAACAGGAAAAAGGACAGGGCGTCGTTTCTGCTCTGGTTGCCGAGGCCTTGATCGCAATCTTCCGGAGCCGTTGCGTAGGGGTAGGAAATTTCGAAAGGAATGCGGATCTGTTCGCGCAGGGATACGAGCAGTGTTTCGTTGATCAGCCGGCCCATGAGGATGAATCCTTGACCTGGTCCGGACCCGTCGGAGCGCAGGATCTTTTGCGAGGCAAACAAGAGCGGGCCGAGATCCGTGGCGACCGCGCCGCTCAGCGTCCCGTCTTTGTCCAGAATTTCCGCCAGCAAGGATGAATCCGGAGTCAGGGGCAGGGGGGCTCCGGTTTCCAGATCAAGGGCCTTGCCCCAGATCAGGTTGCCCCGGACATCGCAAATCAGCAGCACGCTCAGTTGCGCGCTTTCCATGGTGGTATCGCCCAGATTGCTGGCGACAAAACCGTCGGAACGGGTAGTCGTGAAGTCGTACAAATCATCCCAAACAGCCCAGTCCCGGCATAACCGGTCCAGATGAATGACTTCCCGATTGAGCGCGTGGGTTATGCGCCGGATGTTTTCAGCCGTTTCCTGTTCTTCAAGTTCCAGGAAACTTGGGAAAACGATGAAGCGTTGGATAAAGAAATTGATGCCCCCGAGTATTCCGAAAAGGGCAAAAACAATCAGGAACATTTTGGTTTTAATGGACATGCATCTTCCTAACGACCGCGAAATGGTCACCATGATTACCCGAAAGCAAAGTGCGCGACAAGGGTTGAGGCCGGAGCGTGCCTGAAGTTTTTTCGCGTGTTATATGTGCATGAGCCTGACGATGGGAAGTGAGCGCCGGTTGGCCGAAATGCTGCAAAGCCGTTGGAGTCTTTTGTCGTTGCGACTGTCGTCTTGACCATTGTCCGGTTCTGGTGTGACAAGCCTGCGGGATCAAGCCCATTGAGCGACAAGGAGAAACCATGCTCGAACTCGTCACCGTGGCGACCATCACCGTTCTGGCCGTGATCAGTCCCGGGGCTGATTTCGCCATGGTCAGCCGCAACAGCATGATGCTGTCGCGCCGCGCCGGAATGCTGACCGCCCTGGGCATATCCCTGGGCGTGCTGGTTCACGTCGCCTACAGCCTGCTCGGCGTCGGCCTGGTTATTGCCGGTTCTCCGGCGTTGTTCACCCTGCTCAAGTACCTGGGGGCGGCCTACCTGATCTATCTGGGGCTTACCATGCTGCGTGCCCGGCCGGCCGCAGCGATGCCAGGAGGAGCACCCTCTCTCTCCGATCTTGGAGCCCTGCGCACCGGTTTTCTGACCAACGCCACCAACCCCAAGACGACCTTGTTCGTGGTCAGCCTGTTTGCCCAGGTCATCAGCCCGTCCACGCCGATCCATGTTCAGCTTGGATATGGCCTTTTCATGTCCATGGCCCATCTGGTCTGGTTCGTTCTGGTGGCCGTTTTCTTTTCCTCCACCACGCTGGCCGTCTTGGTCGGGCAGGCCCGGCATGTGGTGGAGCGGGGCATAGGCGTCATCCTGCTTTGTCTCGGGCTGAGCCTGGCCCTGGCTTCCCTCGGGCAGAGTTGATGCCGTCTGATGGTCGCAAATCCCGGGCTGCTCCAGGATCCATGCATTTCGACACCTCTTACCGTGCACGTTGTCAGGAGGATTTCATGTCCACGGATTTCAAGCCTGTCGTTTCTTTTGACCAATCATTGGCGTTGCTCGACATTCGCCTGGGGCGGGTTGTTGCGGCTGAGCCGTGCAGTCTGACGGCCAAGCCGACGTATAAAATGACTATTGATTTCGGAAAATTCGGCCAGAAAATCAGTTATGGCCGCTTTACCATGCACCCTCTGGACGAGGTCATCGGACGGCAGGTTCTGGCCGTGCTCAATTTTCCGCCGCGTCCCATGGGCGAGGTGGTCTCGGAAGTTCTGGTCCTGGGCGTGCAGTACCCCAAGGCCGAAAGCGGTGAGGCGACCTTTGTCAGCCCTGCGGTTCCGGCCAAGATCGGCAGCAAGCTTTTTTAACCGAGGCCAGGCCTCTGGAACGAGATGGGAGATCCATGAAACCGTATTTTTACGCCCTGGGCGCGATCCTGTGCTGGGCCAGCTTGCCGGCGGCCACCGGCAGCGGCCTGGACGGGCTGTCCGTATCCGAACTGTTGGTTTTCAGCTTTGTGCCCGCCGCGTTGTACCTCACGGCGCAGGAGTTCGTTATTTCGCGCCGCCTGCACCTTCCCTGGCCGGACATGCGACTGGCCGCTCTCGGAATTTTGGGAATTTTCGGCTACCATGGCCTGTATTTTCTGGCCCTGGACCATGCTCCGCTGGTGGAGGGGGCTATTCTGACCACGACCTGGTCTTTCTGGATCGTGGTGTTTTCGTGCCTGATGGAGAAAAAGCGCATGCCCCTGCCGATTCTGGCCGTGGCGCTGCTGGGCCTGATGGGAGCCGGACTGGTGGTTTCCGGTGGTCAGGGGCTGAATTTTGAAACCCGTTATTTGCCAGGCTATCTGCTGGCTCTGACCTGCGGCCTGATCTGGAGCGGTTTTTCCGTGGCCCTGTCGCGGATCAGGCCCGGACGGGATTATATGCCCGCCTTTACGGTTCTGGCGGCGGTTTGCTCCGTCATGGTTTACGTCGCCGGGCGACCGCAGACGCTACCCTCGGCAGAGGGGCTTCTTTCCGCGCTGTATCTGGGCCTGGTTCCTCTGGGACTCTCCTTTACGCTCTGGAACCGGGCCGTGACCACCGGCAACATGGTGGTCATCGGCTATCTGTCGTACCTGACCCCGCCTCTGGCCGTGATGCTGGCCGCCCTGGTCCGGGGCGCGGCCGTTACCCCGCAGGCCATGGCCGGAATGCTGGTTATCCTGGTCGCGGCCTTTGTCGGCCGGCGCTTGAGTTGAGGGGGGTTTCATTGTCCGCATCTACGGCCTTGGTGGACAGCGTCGGCGGCGAATCTCATGATCCAGGATTTCTCTTCGCATAACCGCTGCCGATGGCCGAAAACGGCAGGCAAAGCTCAAGTTCCGGCACCTGGCGGCCGACCCAGGCAACAAAGGTGTTGCTGTTGGGACCGGGAAAAGCACTGTACTCCCGGGACCACGGATAGGACCCGGCCGCCTGGTCCACGGCCGTGATCAGGGCGTCGACGTGTTCTCCCCGCTGTTCGGCCAGCAGACGCGGCTTGGCTCCGAACCAGTAGCGGTCCGGAGCATCCTGGGCGACCCGTACGACGGGCAGGCCGCGCGACGCCCTCCAGCCCACGACTTCGTACACGGTGTACGAAGGCTCTCCGCTCCGCTTGACCGCAATCCAGGTATGGATGGCAAACCAGCCGCGCCAGCCCCAGGCGTCGGCGCCGTAGACCTGGATCACGGCTTCGGGAGTCCGGGCCGGATCAGGAGCGAGGCCGGCCGGTTCACGACTGGCCGTACGCCAGTCTTGTCCTGTGGAGCAGGCTGCCAGGATGGCCAGCAGGGCAAGGGTCAGGATGCGCATGATTTTTCCATGGAATACTTGGGTTCTGACACAAGAGGTCTCGCCATGTTCACCCGTCTTCGCCGACTGCAGGCGGAAAGGAAGCTGATTTGTCCAGCAGGAGATGAATGACCTCGGCTGCTGCATTCAGTCCGAAGATGCCCGTCAGGTAGGAAATGGAGCCGATGGGCTGACGCGGTCGGCCGCTGCGGCCCTGTTCCGGGGCTTCGTCGACCACGGGTTCGTTTTTGTTCCGGGCTGTTTCGGTTGAAAACACGCACCGCACGCCGGTCGTTATTCCCCGGCGACGCAGGCGCTTGCGGATGATCTGGGCCAATGGGCACATGTACGATTTGGAAATGTCGGCAATCTGGATTTTCGAAGGATCGAGTTTGGCCGCGGCCCCCATGCTGGCCACAACCGGCAGGTCCAGCGCGCGGGCCGCGACAATGAGGTTGACCTTGGAATTGACCCCGTCGATGGCGTCCACGACCACGTCCCAGTCAGGACTGACCAGGCCGCTGACGTTGTCGGCGTCGACAAACCGGACATGGGCTTGCACGTCGCAGTCCGGATTGATGTCCAGCACTCTGGCCTTGGCGACTTCGGCCTTGAAATGGCCAAGGGTGGATTCCAGGGCCAGCAGCTGGCGATTGATGTTGGAAAGGCTGACCGTGTCGTGGTCGAAAAGCACCAGCCGCCCGACTCCGGCCCTGGCCAGGGCCTCGGTGACATAAGAGCCCACCGCTCCCAGGCCGAAAACAGCCACGGTCGATTGTTGGAGGGCGTTTACGCCGTTTTCGCCGATCAGTTGCATGGTTCGGGCAAAGCGCATCATATGTGTTCCTTTTGAGCCATCGCTTCCGGATTGGTTTGGGTTGTGGTCGGCAGCGAATTGTGCGGGTCTTGGCCGCAACAGCGGAAGAATTTTCGCGCGTTAGCGGCCGTACTCATGGCCAAAACAGGAGGGCTTTCTCCGCGCAGTCTGGCCAATTCTTCAACAATCATGGGGAGGTAGGCCGGCTCGTTGCGCTCAAAATCCACCCCCGCAGGGGCAATGGCCGGACTGTCCGATTCCACCAGGAGACGTTCGGGGGAGACACGCTGACAGGCCGTGCGCGCTTTGCGGTTGGCTGTGCGGGTGATGGACGCGCAGATGGAGATGTGAAAGCCCAGCTTTTCAAAAACCGGGACCATCTCGTGAGAACCGGCGTAGGCGTGGAGCATCATGAACGGCGGTTTTGGTCGCATGGCCCCGATCAGATCCGCCAGGCGACCAAACGCCTTGCGACAGTGAACGGTCACCGGTCGGGCATAATGCACGGCCAGGTCCATCTGGGCCAGGAAAACCTCTTCCTGGGCCGCGTCGTTTCGTTCGGGCAGGGCGTTGTCCAGGCCGATCTCGCCGATGCCCACGGGATGAACGGCGACCAAGGCTTCCAGGCGCTGGAGCCAATCGGCGGAGCGTTCATCCACATACCAGGGGTGCAACCCCAGGGACACGCAGACATCATGGTGACGCTGTCCAAGATTCAGGACATAACGCCAGTCTCCCTCGTGGGTGCCGTTGCAGCACATCATTTTGACCCCTGCCCGTCTGGCCCGCATCAGCGCGGGTTCCAGGCTGTGGCGCAGAAATCCGTCCTGCAGGTGGCAGTGGCTGTCGACCAGGTCGGGATAAACGATGCTCTCGGTCACGGGGTGTTCCTTTTTTGTCTTTGTGCTCGACCTCCTGCATGCTAAACATGGGGCAGAGGTAAACGAACATGGCTGGACAGCACATTGTTGTTCTGAGCGGCGCGGGCATCAGCGCGGAAAGCGGCATCCCCACCTTTCGAGGATCCGGCGGACTATGGTTTTCGCACCGCATCGAAGACGTGGCCACGCCCGAGGCTTTTGCCCGCGATCCGGGGCTGGTTCTTGATTTTTACAACCAGCGCCGGACGCAGCTGCAACATGTCCGGCCCAATGAGGCCCATAAGGCCCTTGTCCGTCTGGAGCAAGGGCGCCGGGTCAGCGTTGTCACCCAAAATGTCGACAACCTGCATGAGCGGGCCGGATCAGGCTCGGTTTTGCATCTGCACGGCCAGCTCTGCCGGGCGCGCAGCAGCGTTGATCCGGAGTGGAGTGTTGATATCGGCTATCGGCCCATCCATCTCGGCGATCTCTGTCCTCTGGGCAGCCAGTTGCGACCGGACGTTGTCTGGTTCGGTGAACCCGTGCCCATGATGGACAGGGCCCGGTCCGTGGTGGCCACGGCGGACATGCTGATTGTGGTCGGCACTTCCCTGGCAGTGTATCCGGCGGCCTTTCTGGTTCACGACGCCCCGGCTTCGGCCCGGATCGTTGTCATCGATCCTCAGGCCGTTTCAGACAAGATTCCCGGAGCCACAGTCTACCGTGACACCGCAGCCCGCCGGGTGCCGCGGCTTGTGGACGAACTGTTACAATGAGGAGGATGACATGTTTGATCTGCTTTATCCGTTGCTGATCATCGGCATCTGCGTGGTCGTCGTGCGCCTGGTGCTGTCAAAATTCGGCATCCATGGTTGAGGCCCGGCTTCCAGGAGCTGCAGTTTGCAGCCCAAGAACAAGGATCCCGAAAAACCTGAGTGATGTCTGGAAGACGAGACGTTCGGTTGTCGCAGCGAGTCTGGTCTGATGCGTGGCGACTGCCGCGGAATGAGGCCGTGTCAGGCGCGAAATTGTCGGCCTGGCGCATAAAAAAAGCGCGACCAAGGCCGCGCTTTAAAAAATCTGCAAAGACCGGTCTTAGTGATGGTCTTCGTGCATGTTTTCCTTGATGCGATAAATGGCGGCGATGACAATGGCTGCGAGGTAGGTAAAAATTCCGATTACCCCGATGAATCCTTGCACCGTGCTGTGCATCATGTTTCCAAAAAGTTCACCCAGCATGCTTTCCTCCTCCTCGTGTCCCGGCAAATCGTATGTGGAACTTTTCACAACCATATCTTGGTCGATAAAGTCAAGAAAAAATGGTCAGACATTGATTGACGCTTGTTTGGAAACAGGCTGAATTTCTTCAAAATAGGTATCCCGTTGAATCGGGGTGAAGCCGGTGGCCGCAATGACTTCCACCAGTTCGGCGATGGTCAGCCCTTTGGGCGAGTCCGCGCCGGCGGCGTGACCGATTTTTTCCTCGACAATGGTTCCGTCAAAATCATCGGCGCCGGCCCACAGGGCCATCTGCGCAGCCTTGATGCCGACAAAGGCCCAGTACGCCTTGATGTGTGGGATGTTGTCCAGAAAAAGTCGGGAAACCGCGATCATGCGCAGGTATTCCTCGCCGGTGGGGCCCGGAGCGTTCAAGGCATTGTTGCGCGGCTGGTAGGCCAGGGGAATGAAGCAGACAAAGCCTGGTTTTTCATCTTCCAGTTGCCGCAACCGTTCCAGGTGATTGATGCGGTCTTCCCAGGATTCAATGTGTCCGAAAAGTACCGTGCAGTTGGTTTTCATGCCCATGTCATGGGCCAGACCATGAATGTACAGCCAGCGGTCGGCGCTGATTTTTTCCGGACAGAGTTGTTGACGCATGGCCGGCGCAAAGACTTCGGCTCCGCCACCGGGCAGGACATTCAGGCCGGCGTCCTGCATTTCCTGAAGGACCGTGGCTTCACTGCGTCCCGTGGTGTCGGCGAAGTGGGCCACTTCCACGGCGGTGAAGGCCTTGATCACGGCCAGGGGCCGAACTTCCCGGCACAGTGCCAAAAGGTCCAGATAGTACTGATAGGGCAGGTCGGGATTGAGGCCTCCGACAATGTGGATTTCGCGGATGGGATGAGCCATGCGGGCCTGGAGCAGATCACGGGCTTGCTCCAGGGTATAGGTGTATCCGCCGTCTTCGCCCTTGCGCTTGAAGTACGCGCAGAACCGGCACTGGTTCCGGCAAACATTGGTGTAGTTCAGGTGCTGATTGTAGACGTAGTATGCCCGGTCCCCATGCCGAGCGCGGCGTTGACGCAGGGCCGCCTCGCCCAAGAGGTGAAGTGGGGCGTGGCGGGCGATGTCCAGGGCGAATGCGGCGTCAATACGCTCACCGGGCTTCAATGTGGCCAGCCGTTTGGTCATCTCGGCAGAGAGTGCATTTCCCATGGTCGACTCCTCAAAGAAAAGAGGCCGCATCCGTCGGGATGCAGCCTCTGTGTCATGCGCAAATGCCGGGCACGAAGCTGCCAGCAGGCTATTCTTCTTCGGTCTCGGCGCTTTCTTCCATTTTCTGGCGGATCATGTCGCCCAGGTTGCTGCCGGTCATGGTGCCGCTCTGAGTGGAGCGGAACTCGCCACCGGCAGGACGCTTGCGCTCGGGTTCCTGCTGCTTGAGCGACAGGCCCAGGCGGCGCTCGTCGGCGCTGACATGGATGACCTTGGCCTCAATGGCGTCGCCTTCGTTAAAGGCTTCCTTGGGGCTTTTGATCTTCTTCTTGCTCATTTCACTGACGTGAACCAGACCTTCAATCCCTTCCTCGACCTCAACAAACAGGCCGAAGTCAGTGATATTGGTGATGGTTCCGGTCAGCTGGGTTCCCACCGGGTAACGGTTGGGCACATCCAGCCAAGGATCGTCGGCCAGCTGCTTGATTCCCAGGGTGAACTTTTCGTTTTCCTTGTCCACGGTCAGCACCTTGGCCCGAACCAGGTCGCCCACCTTGTACAATTCGTTGGGGTGACGGATTTTCTTGGTCCAGGACAGGTCGGAAACATGGATCAGGCCGTCAATGCCGTCTTCGATGCCGATGAACAGACCGAATTCGGTGATGTTCTTGACGTTGGCTTCGAGGACGGTGCCTTCAGGATATTTCTCGGCCACCAGATCCCACGGATTGGGCGCAACCTGCTTCATGCCCAGGGAAATGCGCTTGCGATCCACATCCACGCCAAGGATGATGACGTCCACTTCGTCGCCGGGGCGGACCATCTGGGACGGGTGGCGCAGCTTGCGGGTCCAGGACATTTCAGAGATGTGCACCAGGCCTTCAACGCCGGCTTCGAGTTCGACGAAAGCGCCGTAATCCACCAGGTTGGTGACCTTGCCGGACAGCTTCTGACCTTCAGGGTATTTCTCGGAAATGTTGGCCCACGGATCCGGAACCAGCTGCTTCAGACCCAGGGACACCTTCTTGGCGTCCTGGTCAAAGGACAGCACCTTGAGCTGCAGCTCGTCGCCCAGCTGAACCATTTCTTTGGGGTGCTTGATGCGCTTCCAGGACATGTCCGTGATGTGCAGCAGTCCGTCGAGACCGCCCAGATCAATGAATACGCCGTATTCGGTGATGTTCTTGACCACGCCGGTCACGGCCTGGCCTTCGGTCAGGGTGGTCAGCAGTTCGCCGCGCTTGCGGTCGCGATCTTCTTCAAGCAGCACGCGGCGGGACACGATGACATTGCTGCGGCGACGGTTGATCTTCAACACGCGAAATTCGAAATCCTGGTTGACCAGGGCATCCATATCCGGGACCGGACGCAGATCGACGTGAGAGCCGGGCAGGAAGGCTTCGATGCCTTTGATTTCGACGACATAGCCGCCCTTGATCCGACGAACGATGCGGCCGACCACAACGTCGCCGCTGTCCAGCAGTTTTTCCAGTTCGTCCAGGACCTGCATGCGTTTTGCCTTGTCCCGGGACAGCACGATGGAGCCTTCGCGCTCGTTCTTGCGAACAACATATACGTCGACGGTCTCGCCGACTTTGACAGTCACCTGGCCGTTCTCCATGAATTCCTCAAGGGGAATCTGGCCTTCGGACTTGAAATTGACATCCACGAGAATGTAGGTGTCATCAATCTTCACGACTTCGCCCGAAACGATCACTCCTTCTTCGATATCGCCGAAATCGGAGTTCAGATAGTTTTCGAGTTGCGACTCGAAATCCATATCCATCAAGTCGTCCATGGACTCTGTTGTGGTTTGAGTGTTGTTCATATGGTTACCCCCTAACGAAAAATAAATTTGGGCAGTCCTAGCAGAGAGGTCCTAGGTTGACAACCAGAATAATCTCCAGGCAAAAAGGACTTTTTCTCAGAGGGGCAGGATGTTTTTTCGCAGTCCCGGCGCCCCGGAGAATCACGCCAACGCTACCAGATCATAGGTCTTTGTTTCTTCAATCACGGCTCGAACCATGCGTCCCGGGCCAACCTCCTCTCCACTGACATAGGTCACGCCATCCACTTCCGGCGCCTGAAACCAGGCCCGGCCTTCATACAGCCCCGGCCATTCCCCGTTTTCGCGGTCGACAAGAATGTCGAGCTCCTTTCCTTCATGGCGGCGCAGAGTCTCGGCGCTGATTTCCGATTGCAACTGCATGATCCGGTCCCGGCGCATCTCTTTCACCTCGTCCGGGAGCTGGTCGGGCAGGGTTGCGGCGACAGATCCGTCTTCCGCATAGTAGGGAAAGACACCAAGATGGGTGAAGCGTGTTTCCCGGACAAATGTTTCCAGGGCCGCGAAATGCCTTTCGGTTTCTCCGGGATAGCCGACAATGAACGTCGTGCGCAGAGCCGCATCGGGGAAAAATTCCCGCACCCCGGCAATGACTTCGCGCGGGTCGCGGCTGAACGGCCGGCCCATGGAGGCCAGTATTTCCGGGTGGGCGTGCTGGAGCGGAATGTCGAAATAGGGGATGAATGGGGTGCCCAGACCGGCCAGAAAAGACAGCAGGTTACGGTCAAGTCCGGCCGGGTAGAGGTACATCAGGCGCAACCAGGTCAGGCCGGGCAGCACCGCCAGCTTTTCGAGCAAAGGGATCAAGGTCTGCTTATCATCAAGATCACGGCCATAAGCCGTCACATCCTGGGCAATGAGCACCAACTCCTGTCGTCCCTGATCCAGGCAGCGCCGGGCGTCTTCCAGGATGTCGTTCATTGGTCGGCTGCGCAGGGGGCCGCGAATGCCCGGGATGGTGCAGAAGCGGCAGCGGTTGTTGCAGCCCTCGGCGATTTTGAGATAGGCAAAACTCGGGGCCGAGGTCAGCAGACGGCTTTCCAGGACTGAAATGTCGCGATTCAGCATCCGGCGCACATGGTCTCCCAACTCCCTCTGCCGGGAGATTTCCAGAAAGAGGTCCACCTCCGGCAGTTCCAGGCGCAGGTCCTGACCGTAGCGGTTGACCAGGCATCCTGTCACCACCAGCAGGGGTTTGGGATCCAGGCTGTCGATTTCCTGAGCCGTGTCCAGGATGACCTGCAACGACTCGTTGACCGCCGGCTCGATAAACCCGCAGGTGTTGATCAAGACCACATCGGCCCCTTCAGGGGCCTCGGCGTTGACAAAGCCGGGTCCGAAACCGCCCAGCATCCATTCCGTATCAACCTGGTTTTTCGGACATCCCAGACTGACGGTATATACCCGAACTGTATTCATGCTTCCTCCCATTCCAGGGCGAATTCCGATTGATTCCAAAACCGCACCCGGCTTTTGTCGACTCCCAGCCGGGCCAGTGCCTGAACATTGCTCCGACCATGTCCCCACAGTTCGCCGGAGTGGCGCTTGGGCACGGACAACAAGGTAACGGAGCCGTCAAGTCCGCGTATCGTCTGCTCTAAAAACTGCAGCAGGGCCCGGGAGCGGACCATGTTGCCGAAGGCCGGATGCCATGGGCCGGCCAGCATCGCCTCCAGCATGCCTTGTTCAGCGGCCAGGCCAAGGCGGATAACCCGGATTCCGGCTTCCCAGAAGCGCAACACGGCCCATCCGGATTCCTCCACGGCCATGTCCAGGGTCCAGGGAGTATATTCACCGTGTCTAAACATGCGACCTAGTTCTGTGCCTTTCATGACCACGCACGGATAGATGCGAACCACTGCGGGCTTTTCCGTGATGGCGCGCTGCACATCTTCGGCCCACATCTCTTGGTCATGTCCGGGCAAACCCGGCAAAAGCTGAATCCCCAGTTCCAGGCCTGCGTCATGGACCAGGCGACAGGCTTCCCGGGCCGTGTCCGGTCCGTAACCGCGTCCGCTCTTGGTCAGCACCGAATGGGAAAAGGTCTGGATGCCCAGTTCGACCATGGACACCCCCTGATCTTTCAGGCGTTTCATGTCGGCGGCAGTGACCATGTCCGGTCGGGTTGAGATCCGTACGTGACCGAGCCGGCCGTTTCCCGCAAACCGACGGGCGGTTTCAAGCAGTTTATCCTGTCTGGCGACCGACAAACCCGTGAACGTACCGCCAAAAAAACCCATGGTGAACGGGTCGGTCTGCCGTGTCAGTCTGGATTGCAATTCGTCCAGGACCTGATCCCAGGCCACCGGTCCGCGGCCGGTCTGTCTGTGCTGGTCACAAAAGACGCATTGTTGCGGACAGCCGGCAAAGGGGAGGAAAAAGGGGATCAGCGGCAGGTGCGCGCCGTCCGGTTCCGGATGCGAAAAATAAACACGACGGGGTTGAGTCATATTGTCCAAAAAGAAAAAAAAACAAGCCGTTATGCTTGAAAAAAAAAATCACGTTGGATAATACGAAATTTATGTGTGAACGTTATGCGTTTTGAGCATTATTTCGTTTTCAAATATCAATGAGTTGAAACAATAAAATACAGCATCTCCCGGATGATTTCCGGGGCAGGAGGTTCAATGAGCACCAGCACCCTGACCAAAGCTGAAATCGTGGACAGCATCTATGAAAAATCCGAGCGCAACCGGGCTGAAGTCAAAGGTCAGGTCGAAGTCATGCTCGACATCATGAAAGAGGCCGTCAAAAAGGACCACTCCCTTTTGATCAGCGGCTTTGGCAAATTCGAAGCATACGAAAAAGACGCCCGCAAGGGACGCAATCCGCAGACCAGCGAATCCATCATTCTGGCCGAGCGCAAGGTTGTGGTCTTTCGCATCTCGCGCAAGCTCCGCGCTGAACTCAATCCGCAATAACAAAGCAGCCAGGGCTTTCTTTGGTCAGCCGACTCCTGGTGGCTTCGGCTTCACCCAGGCTGGAGAAAGCCCCGATCTGCACCCGCCAGTAGATTGTTCCGTCCACTTCTCCGCGGGTGATTCGTGTCCCGGAAAAGCCTCTGGCCACAAGGCGCTCACGCAATTTCCGCGCATTTTGCTCCACGACGAAAGCCCCGTACTGCACATAAAACGGTCCGACGTAACGGATCGGCTCTCCGCCGACGCTCTGCACGTGCACTCTGGCCGTTCCCGGACCGACCACGCCAAGCAGATCGGCGGCGGCGTAGGACAGATCAATGATGCGGTTGTTGACGAAGGGTCCGCGGTCATTGATGCGCAGTTCGACACTGCGGCCGTTATCCAGATTGCGCACCAGCACCCTGGTGTGCATGGGCAGAATGCGGTGCGCGGCCGTCATGTGATACATGTTGTAGGTTTCGCCATTCGCCGTTTTTTTTCCGTGGAAATTCGGGCCGTACCAGGAGGCCATGCCGACTTCGGAGTATCCCTCGCCCGATTGCAACGGGTGATACGTTTGTCCCAGGACCGTATAGGGCCGGTAAGTGCCGCCCTTGCCGGTTGGCGTCGGGGGCTTTCCGGACGAAGTGGTCGAAGGTTTGCCGATGCCGGGTATCGAACGTGAAGCGCAACCGTTCAGGCCGACCAGCAAAAAGAGAAGACACGATGCGATAACCAGGCATCTCCCCATGCGCTTCAGCCGCAAATTTCCAACACTCATTATCCTTCGACCCTCACCACCAGCTTGATGTCTCCGGGCAGATCCTGCAATACGCCGCGAATCCGTTCCGCCGGGAGACATTCTTCATTCAATTGACAGGTGCAATCCTGCAGGACGATGCCCTGATCGTTGAGATACTGAAGCACTTCCGCAGCCGTCAGCACCACGCCGTGGGCCAGGACGGGCCGGTAGCAATCCTGCGCCACAAAGTTGAACATTTTGACCGTTGCGATCCCGGCATGCTTATCCAGAGCCTGTCGGTCAACGAGATCCGGCCGAAAAGCCTTGATGGGGCTGGATCGCCGCAGGGCGATGCCGCACAGCCCGGGCATGGTCCCGCTCATGCCGACTTCGTCCCCGCCGCCGACAATCTCATCACCCCAGTCGTCAACCGGTGCGTTGTTCAGAAAAAGTCCCGGAACGCTGTGGGTTGCGTAGTGCAAATCCATGCCCAGGACCGAGGTCATGAATTCGCGCACGCTGACCGCCTTGTCCAAAACCACGCCCACACCTCGCCGCAGCAATCCGGCCCAGTTCGGGGCCGTCTGTTCAGAAACTGAAATCACCAGCTCGTCGGGACATGGAACAGTTATGCCATTCATGACATAAACCTCCTTTTTTCTTGACTTTATCTTGGCAGTGTCTGCTAACACGTGACCAAAAGCAAGTTTCACGCGCACGCGCGCATAAACCTACAGGAGCATCCATGAAGATTCTACGCATCAATACGCGGACCAAGGATTTCAAAT
>CAZYZA010000010.1:9913-49700 GCA_964651415.1 uncultured Desulfovibrionaceae bacterium | reverse complement strand
CCCCTTTGTGTACATAACCATGGCCCAATTTGGCTCCGAAGCCTTTGCCCGGGTGGTTGAACCTGACGGCGGAGCTGATTTCCAAGGGCAAGTCATTATCCGCGCCGACAATCCGATCATCACCAACCTGGAGGACTGCCGGGGAAAACGCCTCATCGCGGTGGATCCGGACTCGGCCGGCGGCTTCCTGTACCCTATGGGGCTTTTTTATGACCACGGCATTACCAAGTCCGATTTCATGGAAATATCATTCGCGTCAGGTTCTGGAGGGCGGCAAGAGGCTGTGGTTCTGGCTGTTTACGCCGGCGCGTACGATGTCGGAACCATCCGCAAGGGCACTTTGGACATTGTCCGCGACAAAATCGACCTCGACCAGATTCGTGTCCTGGCCGAAAGCCGTCCCTACCCCGGCTGGCTATACTCTGTACGCAAGGGGTTTGACCGCCAGCGCCTTGCCCTAATCGCTTCGGCCCTGCTTGACTTGGACTCAAGCCGGCAACCCGACCGTGAGATTCTGGCCGCAGCAGGCATGGTCGGAGTTATCGGCGCCAAGGACAGCGACTACGAACCGATCCGCGATCTGGTCCGCCGCCTGAATCTGAACGAGGAACATCCATGAGGGAGTTCATCAGCCGTCTTAAATTTGAAACAAAGCTCAATCTGGGCATTCTTGCCATTGTTGTCGGCATGGCCGCAGTCCTCCTCCCTGCAGTGGCGACCATGACCTCGTCGGCCCTGGTCACGGAAAACAAACTGCGCGGCATCGCTCTGGCCGAAAGCCTGGCCGCGCGCGCGGTCAACCCTCTGCTCGCCCAGGACTATCTGGCGCTGCGCAACATCGTCGCCGAAGCCGGAGACGTGGTTTATGTCTTTGTCCTCAATGCTGACCAGAGGGTTGTGACCCATTCATTCCTGCGGGGTTTCCCCGTGGAACTGGCTGCGGCCAACTCGCCCCGAAGCGATGAACAAGTCAGGGTCCAGTTGCTCGATACCGGACAAATTTTCATCTACGACTTTGCCGCGCCTATCCTGGTGGCCGAGGAGCGTATCGGCACTGTCCGAGTCGGTCTGTCCCGGTCGCGGATCAATTCGACCATCAAACAGTTTGTATCGGCTCTGGCCACGATGTTCGGAGGCGTTCTCTTGGTGGCCATGGCTCTGGGCAGTGTCTTTTCACGGACAATCACCAGACGTCTGGCCAATCTGCGGATGCATGCCGAGGATCTGGTCACGGGCGAACTGAATACTGTGTCGGTTCTGCCCGGCGAGCAGTTTTGCTGGGAAATCATGCATTGCCGGGAAAAAAACTGTCCGGCCCACCAGGATCGCATGCGTCGCTGCTGGCTGGTTCCGGGCACGGAGTGCGCCAGTCACGCCTGTCAACTTGGCCCCAAGCCGGCCAGTTGCAAAAATTGTCCGGTCTTTCAGCAGAGCGTCGGCGATGAAATTCAGGATCTGGCCGAAGCCCTCGACTATATGGCCTTTTCCCTGCGCGATCACATCCGCGGACTGCGCGAGGCGCAACAAACTCTGACCAATCAGCAGCGCCTGTTGTCCACGGTGCTGGACATGAATCCCGACTTCATCTCACTGGTGGACACCCGCATGGTCTATCAAACCGCCAACAGGGCCTTTGCCAGAAACGTTGGCCGTAGCGTGGAAGAAATCCAGGGCCTCAATGATTTTCATCTTTTTCCGGAAGAAGAAGCCGAACGCAGAAATCTGGAAGGCCGGGAAGTTCTGTCCACGGGCCAACGTGTCGACCGGCAGGAACGCATTGACAGCCTTGACGGCCAAAAATGGTTTCATGTCGTCCAGATCCCGGTGCATGATGAATCCGGACAAGCTGTCGGCCTGCTGCGCATGGATCGCGATATCACCGACATCAAGGAATACGAACAGCAGCTGATCCAGGCGCAGAAAATGGAATCCATCGGAAAACTGGCCGGTGGGGTCGCGCACGAAATCAACACTCCCCTGGGCATCATTCTGGGGTATTCACAGCTCCTGAAAGAAGACGCGCCGCCAGGCAGCCAACTGGGGCAGGATCTCGAAATCATTGAAAAGCAGACCAAGGTTTGTCGTAAAATCGTGTCCGACCTGCTTGGCTTTTCCCGTCAGAACGAATCGGACAAACGAGAGATGTGCTTCAATAATTCGGTCATGGAATCCGTCAGCCTGGTTCGACATTCCTTTGAACTGGACCGGGTTCTTATCGAGACCCGACTTGATGACAGCTTCCCGATCATTTACGCTGACCCGGAGAAGCTGAAGCAGGTCTGGATCAACCTGCTCACCAACGCCAAGGATGCCATGCCCGACGGCGGAGGCGTGATCGTTGTCACCACGAAACTCAAAACTCCGCTCGGGATCGTCACGCTGCAAATAGCAGACAGCGGCACAGGCATCGACTCCGGATCGATGAAAAAAATTTTCGACCCATTCTTCACCACCAAAGCCGTGGGCAAAGGCACGGGCCTGGGCCTGTCCGTATCCTTCGGCATCATCAAGGACCATCAAGGGGAAATCAGGGTCGAGAGCCCGGTGCCCGATGATTTTGAATTGGCGCCGCTTCCAAGTGGCGCCAGCAGAGGGCCGGGCACCATGTTCACGGTGGACATTCCGCTGGATCACTGTACCGTACCCTGAAGGAACCGCTACACGCCAAGGAGAGAGAGATGGCTTCCATTGTAGTACTCGACGATGTGTCCGACGCCGGGGTGCTGGTCAAACGCATCCTTGAACGCCAGGGACATCGGGTCACGGCCTTCACCGAAGAGGAAGAGGCCATCCGCCATGTGGCCAAAGGCGGCACGGATCTGGCTATTCTCGATATCAAGCTGAAAAAAATGACCGGGATCGAGGTTCTGGCCGAGATGAAAAAACATGACGCGAAATTGCGTGTCATCATGCTGACGGGTTACCCCACTCTGGAAACGGCTCGGGAATCCTTGAAACTCGGGGCCAGCGAATACTGCGTCAAACCCATCGACAAGGAAGAGTTGGAATCAAAAGTGGACGAGGTCTTGCTCGCCAGAGGCTGACCTCCCGCCGAGAGGGAAAGATGATCGCTTCACGCCTGCTGCGGCATTGGTTTACCCGGCTGATGACCCCGGACACGCTCATTCGTGAGAAATACGGACAATTCAAGCGGTTGCTTCGGGCCGACGCCGAGGCTCTCGACCTCATTGCCGACCTCGACAACCATCTTTACGGCCATGACCCAGCGGACATGGCCCGGATCAGATTCCTGTCGGCACGCCTGATACGCATGGTCCGGGACATGGTCTCAGCCCTGACAGCCATGAATCCGGCCGAATATGCCGATCTGGCGCCAAAACTCGACGAAATGGCCGCCGATATCGCACTGCGCACGACGCGGGTCGCCCTGGATCAATCGTCACCGTATCTGATCTCACTGGACGACGCCTACTCGCATCCGGACAAGGTCGGCGGCAAGGCCGCCAATCTTTCCCTGGCCCGCCAAGCAGGTGCCCCCACTCCGCCCGGCTACGTTATCACGGCGTCGGCCTTTGCCCGGTTTATGCGGGACAATGGACTGGAATCCGAGGTCGAACGACGATTTCGTTCGGTTTGCCTCTCGGACTACAATTCCATAATTCGCGCCACAGGCGACATGCAGGAACTGATTCTGGCCGGCGATGTGCCAGCCGATATTGCGGCCGAAATTCTCACCGCCACAAATCAGCTGATACAGGACGGATCTTTGCTGGCAGTTCGTTCCAGCGCTCTGGCCGAAGATGGGACCATCTCGTTTGCAGGTCAGTATGCGAGCGAGCTCGGAGTTCGCGCTGAAGACGTGCTGTCTGCCTACAAACGAGTTCTGGCCGGAAAATACTGCCCACGCGCTGTTGCCTATCGCATCAGACACGGACTTTCCGACAATGACACGGCCATGGCCGTCCTTGTCCTGCCGTTGGTGCCGGCGGAGGCTGCCGGCGTCGTTTACACCCGCGACCCCGCCTGCCCGACCGTGGGCGGCGAAGCCATGGGCGTCTACGTCGTGGCAGGATTGGCCGCCGGGCTTGTCGATGGGACCGCAACGCCGGAGAAAGTTTACGTAACCAGAGACGCCAGCCCCGCATTCATACCCGGCTGCGAGTGTTCCACCGGGTTGTCCATCAATGAAGAAACACTGTTGGAGCTTGGCCAGTGGTGCATGAAACTGGAAACCCTCTTTGGTCTGCCGCAGGATGTGGAATGGGCCTGGGGGCAAAGCGGACTCTATATTTTGCAAACCAGGCGTTTGCAACAGGATGTGGAAAAAGTTGCTTTTTCCGAGCACGAAACCGATCAGGGCGTTGTCAAGATCGCAGGACTTGAATGCGCATCTCCCGGCGCTGCCTGCGGGCCTGTGCACCATGCGCAAACCGGCAGCTCGTTCCGCAATATCCCTCACGGATCCGTTGTGGTTACGCCGACTCTGCGGCCCGCCCTTTCCCAGTTTCTGGATCGGATTGCGGCAGTGGTCGCCGGCAGCGGAAGCCGGGCCAGTCATCTGGCCTCCGTGGCTCGTGAGCGCGGCGTGCCGGTGCTGGTCGGATATCACGACACGCTGCTTGAAAACGAGGAACTGGTCACCGTGGATGCCGCAGCCGGACGCATTTTCTCCGGCTGTCTTCCTGGAGTTATGACGCTGGAACGCCAAGCCGAGGAGAACAGGGCCCTCTTAAGGGCCGAACACGAAACCCTGGCCAGAGCCATGGTCCGGCTCAACCTGACGGACCCTGACAGTCCGGACTTCACTCCTGCCGGTTGCCAATCACTACACGATGTGGTCCGGTTTTGCCATGAGATGAGCGTGGCGGAAATGTTTTCACTGGTGGGACGGGATGGTCGCGGGCTGGGAGGATCTCGCAAGCTGCGAACCGAATTGCCGCTTGTGATGTACGTCCTTGATTTGGGCGGCGGGTTGGCGGATCAGACTGATGCCGGCGGAGACGTCGAAACATCTCATCTGGTCGGCGTTCCATTGCGCGAATTGTGGAAAGGCCTGTCCGATTCACGCATTGCTTGGGATCAAGGGCAGATGCACGTCGACTGGGAGGCGTTTGACCGCATCAGCGCCGGTCTTTTTCGCCTCGACTCGCGCATCCTGGCCAGTTACGCCATTATTGCCGCCGACTATATGCATTTGAACATCAGATTCGGCTACCACTTTTCCGTGGTTGACAGCGTATGCGGAGATACAGCCAGCGCCAATTACGTCAAGTTTCGTTTTAAAGGCGGCGGCGCATCACTGGAACAACGCGGCTACAGGCTGCTTTTTGTCGACGCAGTACTGTCCTGTCTCGGCTTTGAAAACAGCATCAAAGGCGACATGCTCGACGCCACCTTCGCTCGCATGCCTGTAGAAGATACGATGCATGCCTTGCGTTTCTTGGGTCTGGTTCTGGCGGAAACCCGTCTCATGGATATGCGGATGAGCAGCCCGGAACAGGCGACCTTCGAGGCCGATGCTTTTCTCCAACGATATGGCTTCAAGGAAAAACATGTCTGTGAGCGCCTATAAACCGACCTGGGTCACGGACCAGCTTGCCGTGGGCGCCGCCCCCATGAGTTATGCCCAGTTGGACGCTCTGAAAACCGCCGGCATTGGTGCAATTTTAAATTTATGCGGTGAGTTTTGCGATTTGCATGATATCGAGTGCGCCGCAGGGTTTGAAGTTTATCACATGCCCCTGGCCGACGAAGAGGCGCCGGAACTCACTGAACTGGAAAAAGCGCTTGAATGGCTGGACGAAGCTATTTATCTTGGAAAAAAGGTGCTCATCCACTGTCGACACGGCATCGGTCGTACCGGCACAGTCCTCAATGCCTATCTTTTACGGCGCGGGCTCGGTCACAGGCTGGCCTGGTTCAAATTACGCAACCTCCGGTCCAAACCGGCAAATTTTGACCAATGGTGGGCAATTCGGAAATACGGCAAAAAAAGTCCCAAGCTGACCTTGCGAGAACCGGCCCTTGAAATGCACAAGGCTGTAGACTTGAGTCCTTTTTTTCGGGATTATGAAGCTCTTCAGGCCAGACTGGACGAAGCAGCCGGCGGAATATCCGGAGCATGCGGCAGAGATCATAGCCGTTGTTGTCAAACACCTATACGCGTCACGCTGATTGAGGCAGTGTATCTGACCAACCGCATGAATGTCATGTTAAGCTCCGCCAAGCGTCTGGAAGTAATAAACAGGGCAGTGGAAACGGCTCGACGGGAACGAATCGCCCATGCACATGTGGAAGGCAGTGGATATTGCCTGTCGGATGCCGGTTCGCAATGCCCGTTACTGGAGAATTCGTGTCTCCTGTTCCCGTATCGTCCGTTTCAATGCCGATCTTTTGGATTGGACGAAGATTGCGCGGGAAAAATCTGGGACGACCTCCTTGCCGGTGGGCTGCAATCCTTGTCCCTTGAAATTTGGTACTCCTTTGCCGGAAGAATTGCGGAAAATGAATTGCCTGTTTTTTCTCTGGCAGACGTTGTTTCCGGAAAGTACGTGCAATCACTTTTTCACATGATGCTGACGTCTCGTTAAAAAAATTGGAACCACAATGACCCGTGTAAGACTCTTTGCTCAAGGACAGGTTCTGCACTATGAATGAAACGATCAAAGGAATCATTGCGCAGTTCGTTGACGCAACAACAACTGTCCTGGACACGATGGCTATGACCAAAGCAACACCTGGTACGCCTTTCGTCAAGCAACAGGCAGTCGCTCAAGGGGACATTACCGGCGTGATCGGTTTTTCCAACCCCAAGGGAAAAAGCAAGGGAACCATGTCGCTGACGCTGACCAATGCCGCAGTACTTGGTATTGTCAGCGCCATGCTTTATGAAGAACAACCCGAGATAAATGATGCTGTCGTTGACGCTGTCGGAGAGCTGACAAACATGATCTCCGGCCAAGCCAGAAAAGGCCTGGTGGCCATGGGAATGGTTTTTGAAGGAGCCATCCCCTCTGTTATTACAGGAGAAGGCCACACAATCAGACACGTCTCAACCAACGCCATCCTGGCAATACCTTTTGAAACAGCGCATGGGCCACTCATCGTCGAAGTTTGTTTCAGCTGAAAAATCACCTCGGTATTGACGGTTGCGTGATCAATAATCTTTTACTACCAACAAAACCCCGCGAGGGGTTTTCATATTTTCAATCGGGAGAAATCATGGAACGCAAGGTATTTTTTATTGAAGGGGACGGCATCGGTCGCGAAGTCTGGAATGCTGGCCGACCTGTTTTGGATCGAGCCGTTCAGTTGGCGTATTCCGATGGACGACGCATCCAATGGATTGAACTTTTAGCCGGCAAAAAAGCTTTTGCCGAAACCGGCTCATATTTGCCCCAGATTACGATAGACAGCCTGAAATCAGCGGATCTGGCCATGAAGGGCCCCCTCGAAACTCCAGTCGGCAAGGGATTTCGAAGCTTGAACGTCACATTGAGACAAACGTTAGACCTTTTCGCCTGCATCCGCCCCATAAAGTACTTCAGAGGCATTGAAAGCCCGGTCAAACATCCTGAAAAAGTGGATATGGTTGTTTTTCGTGAAAACACCGAAGATGTCTATGCCGGCATCGAATGGCAGGCAGGATCGGCCGAAGCCAAAAAGCTGATCGCTTTTTTACGCGACGAAATGGGAGCCAATGTCGATGCAGAAAGCGGTATCGGCATCAAACCCATGACAGCCAAAGGATCCAAGAGACTGATACATAGAGCACTGCAGTTTGCTTTGGACCAGAACAGACGCAGTGTGACTTTGGCCCACAAAGGCAACATCATGAAGTTTACGGAAGGAGCATTCCGGAACTGGGGTTATGAATTGGCCCAGGAGGAATTTTCCGGCAAGGTTATCTTGGAAGGTGAGGACTACTGCCCCGCTGGAGCTGTTGTCCTCAAGGACAGAATTGCTGACGCTATGTTCCAGGAAGTCCTCATTAAACCTGAGCAATACGACGTAATCGCCACGCCCAACCTCAATGGCGACTACCTGTCGGACGCCTTAGCGGCACAAGTCGGTGGCCTTGGGCTTGCTCCAGGCGTTAATATGAGCGGCGACTTAGCCTTTTTTGAGCCAACGCACGGAACCGCTCCAACCATCGAAGGAAAGGACTTGGCCAACCCCGGCAGCCTGATCCTGTCCGGAGCACTGATGTTTGACCATATCGGATGGCATGATGCCGCCACAATGGTCAGACAGGCTGTTGAAATGGCGATTGCCAACGGCATGGTGACTGTGGATATTGCCTCGCAGATGAAAAATGCGACGCAAATCGGCTGCGCTGCATTTGGCGACAACCTCCTCCAAAATCTTGAGGCTATAGCGCGATAATTGAGTGACAAACAAGGGCGCCCAGGTTCATCGCAGGTAACGGCAACCAACTCTGCGTCCGGGTAGCCATAGTAACCCCAAAGGCACCAGGACTCGTCGAGCGTATACGAATAGTTTCCCAAACTAAGAAATTATGCTCTTTTTATTCCCTGCAAGACAAAAATAGCCTTTGTTCGCAAATTTCGAATTGAGCCGAATATTTTACTGGCCTGTTCACAACGTTGAACAGGCCTTTTTATTAAATTCGTGCTTTCTAAAACGCGGCAATGCGGGTAAAGCAGTTTCAATCAACAAGGCCAAAAGGCGGGATGAAGGAAATGATTTTTTGAGGAAACATGCATAATGCCCTATTGTTTTTCTGACTGTTAATTCTTGCATTACTACATGCTTTTATGATAACCGGCTGAGAAATGTTTGAATAAAAGCAAGGTGTTTGAGTGGTCGGAAAATTTTTGAGGTTATAAAATAGTGAAAAAATTGAGTTTTTTTTCAAAAAAACCTGCCGGACTAGGCTTGGATCTTGGCAGCGAGTGGCTTAAGTTGGTCAAGATTCGTGGCGGCAAGGGTGAGCATGTCCTTGAGAACATAAGCCGACTTCCTTGGCAGCCTGGTGATCTGGACAATAATTCCGCAACTGCCAAAAAAATCATGGGCCTCTGGACGCAGTACCAGATCAAAGATCAAGTGGTTGCCTCCTCCATGGCTGGCCATGCAGTTATCGTCAAAAGAGTAAACTTCGAGGCCGAAACCGAGAAAGCCTTGGCCGAGACGGTACTCAAAGAAGCGAGACAGTATATCCCATTTGATATTAACGATGTTTTTCTGGACTATCAGATCATGGGGCCGGGCACGAAAGAGAAATCCTATGATGTGCTTCTCGTTGCCAGCAAGAAGAAAGTCGTCCAGAATCTTGGCGACATTGTCAGCCAATCAGGATTATCCCTATCCGTAATCGACGTTGATTCTTTTGCTCTATGCAACAGTTTTGAATACAATTATCCGGAAGAAAAAGAAAAACCTGTTTATCTATTAGACATAGGTGGTGCACAAAGCGTTTTCTGCATCTTTCATAATGATCAACCCTTATTCCTTCGAGAGGTTTCTTTCGGTGGAAAAGCTGCTACAGAAGCAGTCGCATCAGTACTGAATATCAAACGAATTGAGGCCGAACGCGTCAAGATTAACGGCCAGAACGGGGTTGATGACTCTCAAATAGACTTGCTCAGCGAGGCTGTTAATAAAGTTGCTAAATCATGGTGCGATGAACTAAAAAGATTGATTGGTTTTTATCAAACGTCAACCAGCAACGCTGTTCCAGCAAATAAAATGTATATCTCGGGAGGTGGAGCACTCCTCAAAGGACTGCCAGAAATGTTCCAAAAAGAATTAAGCATTGCTGTTGAGTACCATGATCCTTTCAGGAGAGTTAAGTGCGACCAGAACCTTTTTCAAAAAGAATACATTAAAGAAATTGCGCCCCAAATGGTCGTGCCTTTTGGACTTGCCCTTCGTGCTGTATAACAATCCGAGAATGATATGATTAAAATCAACTTACTACCGCAGCAAAAAAGAGCGAAATCAACAAATGTTGAAAAAGATTTAGTTCTTTTTGTCTTAGCGATACTTTTGATTGCAGGCTCAATTTATGCTACTGATTACCACTTTACCGCGCAAATAAACAGTTTAAACACCCAAATTTCTCAGAAAAGCGCTATAAGGACTAATTTGGAGCAACAGGTTGGAACTGTGAATCAGGTTTTGGATGAATTGAAAGGAATTGAATCTCGTATCAAAATTATTAAAGATGTCCGGATACGGCAAGGTCTTCCCGTAAAATACATAGACGAGATTGTTGTTAACATACCAGCTCAGAAAATGTGGATTGAGACATTCACCTTAAATCCCAATGGAAGCATTTCGCTGAGTGGAGTTGCCCTTGATAATCAATCTTTTGCAACCTACGTGGAAAAATTAAGAGCTTCAAACTATATCGCAACGGTAGATACACAGCGCACCTCGCGCAGAGCGGTTGATGGCCTGGGCCTAGTATCTTTTCAGTGTTCCGTGATCGCAAAAGAATATTTTGAGAACGTTGAGCCAAATGGAAATTCAAATGGATAAAATATCATTTGCTAAAAAATTCAGTTTGCTGCCCTTCTTCCAAAAGTTTTTACTATTTTTTGCAATCGCCGCGGGAATGATCGGTGGATACTGGTATTTTATTCTGGATGACCGTTTGATCGAAATTAATAAAGCAGGCCAAACAATCGAACGATTAGACCAAGAGATTGCGGCATTTCGAATTCAGGTGGCAAAATTACCTGAACTCGAACGGAGCCTGGATCTACGGCGCAAAGAGCTCTATTATGCCAAGACTCTTCTTCCGGAAGACAATCGTGCACTGGAAATGTTGCTTGCTTCTTTTGAAAAATTAGGCAGGGACGAAAATGTTGAATTTATTTTATTTCAACCCGGTGCAGAAACCCAGGCAGATTTTTATGCTACCAGAGCTATTCAGTTACAAATCAGCGGGACATATCATCGGTTAATGACATATTTTGATCGCTTATCACGTCTTGACCGTTTGGTCACAATTCAAAACGTCACCTTTTCTCCGGTATCTGATTTTTCACCAACCGAAAAATATCTAAATGTCAATCTTGTGCTACAGGTTTATCGGGCTTTGACAGAAGCAGAAATCAAGGCTCGGGAAGCTCAACAACAAAAAAAGTGAACATTATGAAAATTATTATTTGTTTACTCATTTTTCTGACAGTGCCCCTGAGCATCATCCACGCTGAAAACAATTCATCTGAAGAATCGTTTGATTTTCCACTATGGATAAATCCGCATCACCCTCCTTATGATTCCACGGACCGTCCTGATCCTTATATGTCATTCGTACAAATTCGCGAACATGAAAGAATGGAGTCAGCCAAAAGTGCAAAGATCGCAAAGAAAGCGACAACGCCATTGGAAACTGTTGATGTGCATGCCCTGAAATTGATTGGGATAATTAATGGCAAGGATGCCGACTTAGCCATGGTAGAATTACCAGACGGTAAAGGGTATCTTATTAGACTAGGTATGACAGTTGGACTATATGACGGCATTGTTAAATCCATAGGTAATGAAATGCTTGTAGTCGAAGAAGATGTGGTTGATGTTTTTGGGGAAGCAAAAAAGCGCACTATTAATTTAAGATTGCGGCAAGAGAAGGAGTAAGTTTTATGAAGGCTTTTAATCACAATCGACTTTTTTTACTCTTAAGTCTGTTCATTCTCCTTGCTGCGTGTGCTCATCGAACTCAGCCACCCCAAGATTCATCCGATGCTATTCAAGATACACGCATACCAGAAATGACTCTTACGGAAAATTTAGGAAAAACCATTGCTGAATTTCCAATTGATGCCAACGCTCACGTTCACGCCGATTATGATGAAAATAAAAACATCATTGTCTATTTCAGTCCTGCCGTGACTGAGTTTGATATCGCGTTGGATGCAAACTCCTTGATCAGCAGAATTGAGAAGGGCGTGGAAAACGGAAAAATTTCTTCAATGACGTTTCATCTCAACTCTGAAGCAAAATTCCTCCTTTCTATGCAATCTGACACTACAGCAAGACTGATGCTCGTTAGCGATGAAGCTTCGACCCCACAGCTTCCTACCAATTATATCACATCCTTGAGTTTCAAACCCAACGATGACGCATTGATTGTCTTAATATATTCGAGCTTTCCTTTTGAGGTAACACCACACCAAGGTGAAGCATTTTTACTTAATCTTGGTAAAGCTCTCTTTGCCGACCATCTCATAAAAAAGTATGACTTAAGTCAACTGGGCGTAGGCGTAAGTGCTGTATCAACGATTAACGGAGAAGATGGCAATGCCTACCTCTCATTTAGCGGCATAAGCAGTCCGGAGCTATCTTTGTTGCGCAAAGGCGATGAAACTTCTATCCTCATTATGGGTTCAAAAGTTGAAAACAACACATCAAGTTATTCCTCTAATTTTACTAACAAAGTCGATTCAGAACCTGTATTCATACACGAAACAGTAGGATTAACTGAACTTAACACTCTGTTTCCTGGAATGAAAGAAAAATATACTGGAGAAAAAATTTCTATTGATCTACAAAACGCAGAAGTACAACTAGTACTAAGACTTATCTCCGAAATTAGTGGTTATAACTTAGTTATCGACGATGCCGTTTCTGGCCGAATTTCATTGAAACTCATCGATATACCTTGGGATCAAGCGCTAGACTTGGTTTTAGCGCAAAAAAATTTAGGAATGGTTCTCAAGGGAAACATAATGCGTATTACGACCACGCAAAAAATTGCTGAAGAACAAACAATTCTTCAAAAAGCAAGAGAAGCTGCAGAACTAGCTCTTGAAAGCATGCGCAAACTTGCCCCGTTAAGAACTGAGTATATGCAAATCAACTACAGTACTGCAGCGGAGTTTGAAGGAAGGGCTAAAGAAATGCTTTCTGTACGAGGTTCGGTTAGCTCTGACCCCAGAACAAATATCCTCATTGTCACTGATACTGATGAAAGTCTCAATAGAATCAGTAGTTATGTAAAAAAACTTGACCGGGCCGAACGCCAAGTCATGATTGAAGCCCGAATAGTATACGCGACCGATGAATTTCAACGCACACTGGGTGTTCAATGGAGTTCAACATACTCACCTGAAACTGCTTCTAATATCCAAAGTGAACAATGGCGCGGTGATTTTAAGACCACCGGCATGAACTTTATCAATACAGCCAATACAATCGCCTTAGGTGGAAGTATTGGCAAATACTTGGGCAAGGATCTTTTTTCACTCGATGCTCAACTTCGCCTTGGCGAGTCGAACAATCTTGTAAAAACAGTTTCTGCTCCTCGCATCTTGACTCTCAACAATAACCGTGCAGAAATTCAGCAGGGGACTAAACTGGCAACTGCAACAGAGTCTCAAAGCGGCGGCACCACCACTGAATACGAAGAAGCTGTTTTGAAGATCTCTGTGCTGCCCCAGATTACTCCCGATGACAAACTGATTCTTGACTTGGACATCAGCGACGATAGTCCAAAGAGCGACGGCCGAGACATTGACACCAAGCAAACCAAAACAAAAATGATGGTTGGCGATCGCGAGACAATTGTTATTGGTGGCGTCTTGAAAACCACGGAGACGAGTGGTGTCAACCAGGTACCTGGCCTAGGCGACGTACCTGGCTTAGGATGGCTGTTCAAAAACAAATACGACACAAAAAACAAAGCTGAACTTTTGATTTTTATACAGCCTCGTATCTTGTAGTAATTCGAAACTCGAAAACACAAGGGCCAGTTGACAGTTGTCAACTGGCCCTTGTGTTTCTCAAGCAACGCGTATCTTTCACTTCAATTTGTGCCGTAAACCTGACGCTCCTGCATGTTGAACAAGCCCATGTTTATCCAGACTATTCCAATTCATCTTTCAATATTTGCATTTACCTGTTTTCCATAGCATAAACTTTCAAATTCAGCTTCGTACATTCCTTTTTCATCCTCAACATGCCCCGCACGACAACTATTTGGAGAATCTCCGAAACTACCTGCCGATATGAAACGCGGGTCAAGAATAATCCTCACCGGCTTTGATCATTTCTGCGACTGGCTTTCGTCAACGCTTTTGGGTATAAAGGCCGGGCACATGTCAACACCCCAATGAGGCAGCTATGGATCGCAACGTGATAAACATTTTCCCAGATGAATTGGAAGAATTTAGATCCAAGACACGGGAACGCAACTACATGCTTGTCGATGTACGTCAGCCCAGCGAATACAGGGAGGGACACATCCCTGGAGCCCAGCTGATCCCATTGCCCGAAATTGAAAACCGATTGGACGACTTGCCGCTGGCGCAAAATTTGATTCTCTACTGCCGTACTGGCGGCCGATCAGCTGTGGCAGCGGCTTTGATCAAAGATGCGGGCCCCAGAGAAGGGCTTATCTATAATCTGGTTGGCGGAATTACGGGATGGGAAGGCAAAGAGCTTAAAGACATTCCTCATTTGGAACTTTTTCCCCGAGATCTACCCCTTGCCCAGACCCTGTACCGGGCCATGAACATGGAAAAAGGGGCCTGGACATTCTACAATGAGATATCCCTAGAATACAGCGGCACAGAACTAGGCGACATGATTGGAAACCTGGGCAACATGGAAGAAACCCACGCCCGCAGCATTTTCAACTATTGGCAAAAAAAAGTTACGCCCCCCTCGTCGGAATCATTTGAAGCAATTTTCGAACGCCTTGACGGCAGGATTATGGAAGGCGGCAAGCCTGTTACTGCCTGGACTGCACGGCTGGGACATGACCCCAAAGATCGCATGCTCCGCCTGTTGGAACTTGCCTGTGAAATTGAATATTACGCTTACGACCTGTACCGCGGGCTGGCCAGACGAGAGCAGGACCAGGACGAAATAAAGACATATCTCCTGCTGGCCGAACAGGAAAAAGCCCACGTTCGGGTCATTTCCAAGGCACTGAGCCGGCTCCTGGGTGATTGACGTATTCCTGCGTCAGGCTCTGGACTATGAACAGGCCGGCGACCTTATCCCGGACCTCTTGCGACGCATCCTTCCGAATATCCAAGGCGCACGACTGCTGATCAAGCCCAATTTTGTGGCCCAGCGAAACGCCATCATCTCATGCACACACCCGTCGATTATTGCCGCTTCGGCCCGTTACTGCCTGGAGCAAGGGGCGACAGTTGCCGTTGGCGACTCCCCGGCTTTCGGCACGGCCCAGGCCATTGCCCGGACCACTGGCCTGGAACGGAATTTACAAGCATTGGGCATTGATATCATCACTCTGACTGCAGGACGAAGGGTCAGAAGCGGCGCGGTCGAAGTACCTGTCTCCAAGCAGGCCCTGAAAGCGGATCTGATCCTGAACCTCCCGAAATTCAAGGCGCATTCTCAGATGCTGCTGACCGGGGCGGTTAAGAACCTTTTTGGCTGTGTGACCGGCGTCAACAAGGCGTGGCTGCATGCCCGCCATGGCGACAAAGGGACCCTCTTCGCGGAAATGATCAGCGGACTGCTGCAGGCTCTCCCCCCTGTCTATTCGCTTCTGGATGGGGTGGTGGCCATGCACCGCACCGGACCCATCAACGGAGATCCGTATTTGTTGCGCTTTTTGGGGGCCAGTCGTTCAGCCGTGGCTCTTGATACGGCAGCGGCCATGACCCTTGGCCTTGAATCCAGCCATGTTCCGATATGGGAATGCTGCCGGATCCAACGCATGCCAGGATCTGAACCCGCTGACCTTGCGTTCCCGCAACTCGCACCAACTGATTTTCCAGCGTCGGGGTTTCAGCTGCCGTCAAGCCTCAAACCCGAATCCTTCCGTCCGGATGTTTTGCTGCGCAGCATGATGAAACGGTGGTGGATGTCCCGATTCTCGACGTAGTGATCAATCTTGCTGTAAACTCTCGGCCTGGGGAATCTGGACATAAAAAGTCGTACCCGCCTCCTTCTCGGATTCAAACCAGAATTTTCCTCCGAGAAAATTGGCGCACAAAAGCTGCACACTGTAGATGCCCAGCCCACGTCCGGCCCCCTTGGTTGAAAATGATCGGCGGAATATTCGTAGTCGGACATTTTCATCCATGCAGCCTGGATTATTGACGGAAATCCGAAAAAACTGAGCCTGGACAAGGCCTTGAAGAGTCACCGTATCGCCTGTTTCCGAGGCCTCAAGAGCGTTCTTCAACAGATTCATGCTGATGCGATGGATAATGGTACGGTCGGCTATGACCTCATCGTTTTCCGGCTCCAGGTTAACGACAATGCGTTTTCCGGAGCCCAGGGCATGTTGTCTGTAGACTTTGGCCAAGCCCTGCAAAAGCTGCCCCAAGGAAAACCGTTCAGGAGCCAGAGTGAGTTCATTGTTTTCAGCCGACAACAGCTTTTGCTGAGCAGCTATCTCGTCAACGCACAAGTCAAAATATGGCAAAACCGTCCCAAGCAGTTCACGCTGTTCCCCCTGCAATTCAGGATGAATAAAATGCAAAATGCCCTTAACCGCGCCAACAGTATTCAAAATATCATGTAAAAAAACTCTTTCCATGGATCGGCACCGCACTTCATGAGTGCGGTCACTGAAAGACAAAGCTGCAAAAAAGTCACTATCCCATTTCAGGGGAATGGTCTTGACCAAAAAATCTCTTGCTTCCAGCCGATCATGGGTTTCAATGGTCAACGCGCATTCCGTTTCAACAACATCTCCGGAAAGACCGGCCCGGATACCCAGCAATGCTCCGCAATCGCAGCAGGATGCGCCGTTGCCGCAACCGGCTTCCTTGGCGTGAATACAATGAAAAAAATCACCGGGACGCTTTCCAAGAACATGAGAAATGTCCTCAGCCCGAGCCAGGGGCAAGATTCCTTGAGTGCAATACACAATACGCCTATCTGCATCCACAACCATGATCAATGCATGCGACTGATCAAGAATCGATGTCAAACGGCCGCCATGAAGAAACGCAGCATAAAGATGGGCATATTTTTCGTGTGTCACAATTGCTCAAATGCACATGCAGGGTAAAGGTTAGGAAGAGACCCGTCTTAAGGACAGGCCGGACAAAGGTCAATGTTGCCTCGTGTCCGGGTTGGCGCTACATGAAAAGTGTCCTCGCGGTGCCTAATGCAACTTCGCGCGCGGATTTCTTCACTACTTTTATCGGGCAAGCAAAATGGAACGTTGGAAATGGGTAATAACTGGGGGAGTACAGGGAGTCGGATTTCGTCCCTTTGTCTACAAATCAGCTCTGGAAGCCCGGATCAGCGGCCATATTTCCAACACCGCCGAAGGCGTGGTGTTGGAAATCCAGGGTCAGCCCACACAGTTGGAGCGGTTTGCACAGCTGTTCAATGACCACCTGCCTCCCTTGGCCCAGATCGTCGAATGGCGCAAAGAGTCATTGGCCGTGGTCGAGAACGAATCAATTTTCATCATCATGAAAAGTAGCGGCGGGCCCGGCCATCAGGTCCTGATCAGCCCGGACGTGGCCACCTGCTCCGACTGTCTGGCTGACATCACGGACCCGACCAACCGCAGGCACCGCTATGAATTCACCAACTGCACCAATTGCGGACCGCGCTACACCATCACCCGCTCCATTCCCTACGACCGCAGCACAACGTCCATGGCTTGTTTCCCGTTATGCCCACAGTGCCGCCAGGAATACGAAGATCCCCTGAACCGCCGTTTTCATGCCCAGCCCAATGCCTGTGCGGTCTGCGGCCCCCACCTGTGGCTGGTCGATCCGCTTGGCCGGTCATTGACCGAAGAGCGCACGGCCTTAATGCGCACCGCCGAACTGCTTCAGCAGGGCCGGATCGTGGCCATGAAAGGCCTGGGTGGTTTTCATCTGGTCTGCGACGCCCGCAACCAAGAAGCCGTATCCGCCCTGCGAGCGCGCAAAAACCGTCAGGACAAACCCTTGGCCATCATGGTTCGCGATGTGGAAGCCGCCCGAATTCTGAGCGTCTTGTCCCCTGCTGAAGAAGAACTACTCCAGAGCCGGCAGCGCCCCATTGTGCTGACCCGGGCCCGCGCACACACCGACCTGGCTCCGGGACTGTCTCCGGACACGGATCTGCTGGGCATCATGTTGCCCTACACCCCGCTGCATCATGTTCTGTTCGCCATAATGGCCTCTGAAAACAGCCTCCCGGCCTTGGTCATGACGTCCGGCAATCTCAGCTCCGAACCCATATGTCTGGGCAACCGCGAAGCGCTGCGGCGCCTTTCGTCCATCGCCGACGCTTTTTTGCTGCACAACCGGGACATTCTCATCCGCTGTGACGATTCGGTCCTGCGCGTTGTCGACGACAGTCCCATGTTCATCCGTCGGGCCAGAGGATACACCCCTTCTCCTGTTGATCTGGCCACGGACGGTCCGACCATTCTCGGCACAGGTCCCCTGCTCAAAAATACCCTCTGCCTGACCAAAGGGAAGCAAGCCTTTGTCTCCCAGCATATCGGCGACCTGGAAAATCTTGAAACATTCACTTTTTTCCAGGAAATCCACGCCCACCTCCAGGATATCCTGCAGATAGAACCGGTAGCCGTGGTTCATGACCTGCACCCGGATTTCCTGAGCACCGACTATGCCCGCAAATCCGGCCTGCCCTGCTTCGCCCTGCAACACCACTACGCCCACATCCACGCCGTACTGGCCGAAAACAGGCACATTGGGCCGGCCATCGGGCTGGCCCTGGACGGGACAGGCCTTGGCGACGATGACACATTGTGGGGAGGTGAAGCCCTGCTCGTCAACACGCACAAGCTGGAACATCGCAGGCTGGCCAGATTTTCCCAATTCATGCTCCCCGGCGGCGACGAGGCGACCCGCGAACCCTGGAGACAGGCCCGCGCCTGCCTGCATCTGCTTGGCGTCGACAAACCGATCGGCCGGGATTGGCCGTGGCTGAGTAAGAGCGCCCAGGCTGACGCCGTCATCGACCAAATGCTCCGTCGACGTCTGAATTCTCCCCTGTCTTCGAGCTGCGGACGGCTTTTCGACGCCGTGTCGGCCATGCTCGGCCTGTGCCATCGCATTTCCTACGAAGGCCAGGCCGCCATCAGGCTCGAAGCCCGGCAGGAGAAAAAGGATCACAAGCCCTTTGCCTGTCCCATGATCGACCACGGCAGTCTCATTGAGCTTGACACCTTATCCCTTTTTGCCCAAGTGCACGAACAATGGTTGAAAGAAGTGCACCCAGCCGTTATCAGCCGCCGTTTCCACCTGGGCCTTGTTGACGGCCTGGTCCGACTCTGCCTCAGGCTGGCGGCCGAAACCGGCTGCTCCACCATTGCTCTGAGCGGCGGCGTCATGCAAAACCTGACCCTGGCCCGTCGCTTGCCTGCGGCACTGGCCGAACAGGGGCTCACAGTGCTGGTTCACCGCCATCTGCCGCCCAACGATGCCTGCATCAGCCTCGGCCAGGCTGTCTACGGACGTCTGGCCATGCAACCCTGACCGGAGATCATGTCATGAACATATTCCGACCCATAAAGAATTTTTTCGCCTTTGTCTGGATGGCGTTGACAGCGATCCGCAACGCCATGGCCAACCTCGTCTTGCTCGTTATCCTGATCATAGTTGTCACTGCCCTGCTCGCGGACAAGGACTCCGGGTTGACGGGCAATGCCGTCCTGGTGCTGGATCCTTCCGGCATTCTGGTGGAAGACCGGACCGCCCCGGATCCGGCCGAAGCCTTTTTGCGCAAACTCGGCCGCGAATCGGCCAAAGGCGAAGAAACCAGGACCCAGGACCTGATCGACGCCATCCACCGGGCTGCACGCGATCCGAGAATCCAGGCCATTGTTATTGACGCGTCCAAGCTGCAAGGCTGCGACACGACAAAAATCATCGACATCGGCAAGGCCATCCGCCAGTTCAAGGACACCGGCAAGCCCGTGCTGGCCCACTCCATGCTCTACACTCAGGGACAATACCTGCTGTCCTCCTACGCCGATTCCATATCCCTCAATCCACTCGGCGGCGTACTCATCAACGGTTTCGGCATGTATCCGACCTACTTGAAAGGCTTGCTGGACAAAACCAAGGTCAATTTCCACGTCTTTCGGGTGGGGGATTACAAAACAGCCATGGAACCCCTGATCCGGGACTCCATGTCTCCTCAGGCCAGAGAATCGGGCCGCAAATGGCTTGACGGTCTGTGGAGCGCATACCTGCGGGAAGCAGCCAAAAATCGGGGCGTTTCATCGCAAAGCATCACAGAATACGCCGAAAACATTGACAGCAAGCTGGCGGAAACAGGCGGAGATGCAGCCCGCTTGGCCGTGTTGCTCAAGCTTGTGGATGAAATCAAGACCAGCGACCAGTTCGAGCAGACCGTGGCGGACAAGACCGGTCAGGAATTCGGCAATATCAACCGCATAAATGTCCAGGATTATTTACAGGCAACGCGGGTGGCAGACCTCAAGAATGTCGAGCAGGTCGGCATCATCCGCGCCAGGGGAGCTATCCTGCCGGGCAAACAGCCGGAAAACATGACGGGCAGCGCATCGGTGGCCGAACTCTTTCAACAGGCCCGTCAGGATTCCGATATTGTCGCCGTGGTTCTGCGGCTGGACAGCCCCGGGGGCAGCGCCGCAGCTTCGGAAGAAATTCATCGCGAGATCACCCGGACCCAGGAAGCGGGAAAACCCGTTGTCGTGTCCATGGGCAGCATGGCGGCATCCGGCGCATACTGGATTGCGACCAGCGCGACCCGGGTCGTGGCCGCACCCACCACGCTGACCGGCTCCATCGGCATTTTCGCCGCCATTCCCACTTTTGAAAATACGGCTCAGAGCCTGGGCATCACTTCCGACGGCATCGGCACCACTCCCCTGGCAGATCTGGGCAACCCGTTGCGCCCGTTGGCGCCGCAAGCTGCGGCCGCCATGCAGCACCTGTTGAATTTCGGCTACGATGTCTTTCTGGACCGGGTCTCCGCCGGCCGGAGAATGGGCACATCCGAAGTACAAAACTCAGCCCGCGGCCAGGTGTTCATGGCTGACGAGGCTCTTGCCCGCGGACTCATCGACCAGATCGGCGACCTCGATGACGCCCTCAAAATCGCGGCCAGCTTGGCGGGGCTGAGCTCTGTCCACAGCCGGGAATTACGCCGGGAACTGAGCCCCCACGAAAAGTTTCTGCAGGCCTTTCTGTCTTCCGGCGACGCCCTGTTCAGCCTGAACAACCCGACCGCGGCCAAAATACTGGCCATGGTCGAAGGCCAGGCCGGGATATTTGAAACCCTGGCCGATCCTAGCCACATCTACGCCTTGAGCCTTGAATGCGAAGCCGCTCGGTTCTGACCGGGCCGGGCGCTTCAGCTGCCTTGCCATCACCTGCCTCTTACGTTTAGTAATCGATAGTTACCTGGTCGCGGAGGGCTTGCCCCTCCGCGCTGCATTTCAAACCACAGCTGCCGCACGTCCGGCACTCCATATACGGTATCGTCATGCCTCAGAAAGGACCTCATATCTCCCTGGCCCCAGAGCGTCTGGTCAAGCGCGTTCTGGGCCTCCCCCTGGAAGAATTTCAAACCTGGCCCGAGTATCTGCAGCAACTGGCCTTGGAACTGGCCGAAGAGCTGTTCATCATCCGCTACAATCCATTCATCCCGCCCAAAACCGTGCGCCAGAGCGTGACGGCCCGCCTGCAGGCGGAACGCGCCGCCCTGTCGCCGGAATACTACCGTGAACTGTCCGGATGCCTGGAACGCTTCTGGCAAAACTGGGAGTCGGATCAGAAATTCAAGGCCAATCTGGTCAACCGCCTTTCGGCCATCCTCAACAAGGAACAAATCGTCTCGGCGGCCAACAACCTCATCGAATGCTCCACCGACGCCACGGATCTGCGCATGGAACTACCGGCTCTGGTTGTCTTTCCGGAAAACACCCAACAGATTCAAGGTGTCATCCGGCTGGCCAACGAGATGGGTTTCCCCATCGTGCCCCGTGGAGGAGGTTCCGGCCTGACCGGTGGAGCCGTGCCGGCCAAGCCGCGCACGGTTATCCTGAGTCTTAGCCGATTGAAGGAAATCCTGGACATCGACACCGAAGATCGAACCATCACGGTCCAGTCCGGAGTCATCACCCTGACCGCCATTCAGGCCGCAGCGGCCAAAGGTCTGCTCTTGACCGTGGACCCGGCTTCCAAGGCAGCCTCGTCCATCGGCGGGAATGTCTCGGAAAACGCCGGCGGCCCCTTTGCCTTTGAATACGGCACCACCTTGGACAACCTTTACGCCTACAAGATGGTCCTGCCCACAGGGGATCTGATCCAGATCCGGCGGGTGGACCATCCCCGGCACAAGATCATGCCCGACGACACCGCCGTGTTCGAGATCCTGGACGAATTCGGCACCCGCCGCGAACTCGTCACCCTCAAAGGTGATGAAATCCGGGGCACGGGCCTGGGCAAGGACGTGACCAACAAATTCCTGGGCGGCCTGCCCGGCGTGCAGAAGGAAGGCGTGGACGGCATCATCACCGAAGCCACCTTCACCCTGCACCCCGCCCTGCCCCACAGCAGAGTCATGTGTCTGGAATTTTACGGCAGCTCCATGCGTAACGCCATGTTCGTCATCAAAGACATCGTGGCCTTGCGCAACGAGATCCGCACCCAGGGCGATCTGGTCAAGCTGTCCGCCCTGGAGGAATTCGGCATCAAGTATGTCCAGGCCATCGAGTATTCGAAAAAATCCCAGAAGTTCGACGGCATTCCCATTTCCGTGCTCATTGTCCAGCTCGACTCTACGGACGAGGACGCAGTCTTTGACGCGGTGCGGCGCATTGTCCAGATCTGCGACAAATATGACAATGTGGACAGTTTTGTCGCAACCGACGCCCGTGAGGCCGAGATTTTCTGGCACGACCGACATCAGCTTTCGGCCATTTCCAAGCGGACCAGCGGATTCAAGTTGAACGAGGATATTGTCATCCCCACTGACGTCATCCCGGAATTCTCGGATTTCCTGGAAGAGCAGAATCTGTACTACCTCGCCCTGGCCTACCGCGAAGCCCTGCAGCAGGTGCAGCTTTTGGCCGGAATCGACGTCGACGACGAATTCGTGCGCATGGAAATGGACGTGGCCACATCCATTATCAAGGGAAAAACCGCCAAAGACGACTTGCCGGAACAGGAACTGCAGCTCCAGACGTCGTTCTTCTTCCAGCATCTCAAAGGCAAGTATCCCAAGCTTCACGACGAGTTGACCAAGATCTTCGAGAACATGCAGGCCACGCGCATCATTATAGCCAACCACATGCACGCCGGCGACGGCAATTGCCATGTCAACCTGCCGGTCAATTCCAACGACCCGCGCATGCTGAGCCTGGCCGAAGAAGCGGTGGAAAAACTGTTCAAGCGCGTCCTGGAACTCAACGGCCAGGTGTCGGGCGAACACGGCATCGGCATCACCAAGATCGGATTTCTGGCCGAAGAAAAGATTGTGGCCCTGCGGACCTACAAAAAACGGGTCGATCCCAACAACATCTTCAATCCCGGCAAACTGACCCAGCGCGACCTGGTGGTCGTCCCCTATACCTTTTCCTTCAACCGGCTGATCAAGGACATCAACAAGACGGCCCTGCCGGGCAAGGAAAACCTGATCAACCTGCTGCTCAATGTCCAGACCTGCACCCGGTGCGGCAAATGCAAGCAGGTCTGTCCCATGTATCTGCCACAAAAGGGGCTGCTGTTCCATCCCCGCAACAAGAATATCACCCTCGGCGCCCTGGTCGAAGCCATTTATTATTCCCAGTTGCAAAGCGGCGAGCCCGAAACCCGTCTGCTGGGGGAATTGCAGAAAATACTCGAACACTGCACGGCCTGCGGCAAGTGCTACGCCATCTGTCCGGTCAAAATTCGTACCCAGGACGTAACGCTGCAGATGCGTTCCTATCTGGAGGAAAAAGGGGCCGGGGGCCATCCTTTCAAGCACAGGGTGCTCAATCTGCTGAGCCAGGACCCGCAAAATGTGCTGCCCAAAGTCGCCAAAATGGCCGGCATCGGCCAGGAACTGGGCAACCGGGCGGTCAATTTTTTGCCTGCTTCCTGGCGTGAACGCCTGGACAGTCCCTTGCTGCGCGGCAAAGGGCCAACCACGCAGTTCCGCAATCTCAAACAGTCGCTGCATCTTGCCAAAGGCAATATTTTCACTCTCGACAACATCAAGCATAAACGGGCCGTGCTCTACTTTCCCGGCTGCGGGGCGAGCCTTTTTTATCGGTCCATCGGTATGGCCAGCGTTCGGCTGCTGCTGGACGCCGGGGTCAGCGTGGTTCTGCCGCCGGACCATCTGTGCTGCGGGTATCCTCTTCTGGCCTCGGGCTGCCGGGACCAGTTTGAACGGGTCGGACTGGACAATCAGAAAACGCTGGAAAACCTGCTGCGCCAGGCTGAAGCCGCCGGTTTCGTCGTCAAGTCCGTGCTGACCTCATGCGGCACATGCCGCGAAGGCATCAGAAACTATCGTCTCAAATCCTTGGAGACCAAACAGGTCGAATTCATGGACGTTGTCCAGTTCATCATGCAGCAGACCAGGGATGGATTCGGCCAGGGGCCGGAGCGCCTGCTCTATCACGCGGCCTGTCACCATGAATGGACCGGCGTCCCGCCCCTCAAGGCCGCCGAGATCTACGCCCGGGAACTGGGGCGGCTGGTGAACACCGAAGTCAGTATTTCCCCGTTCTGTTGTGGCGAGTCAGGATTGGGGGCGCTGACGTCTCCCAAGATTTACAACCGGCTTCGCGCACGCAAAAAAGAACAGTTGACCCGCGACCTGACCGGTTATGCGGCCGACGCTCCGGTTGTGGTCGGCTGCCCGTCGTGCAAAATCGGCGTCAGCCGCACTATGCTTGAGATGAACGTTCAGCGCGACGTGCTGCACACCTTGGAATTCCTGGCGGGACTGCGTCACGGAAAAAACTGGCGCAAGGACTTCTCCAAGCTCCTCGTCAAGGCCGAGGAGCGCAACGGAGCGCAGGTGATTTCGGCCCTCCCATGAAAATTCTGGGCATCGACTACGGGCAAAAACGCATCGGACTGGCCATGGCCCACGGGGACATGGCCTTTCCGTATAAGACATTGCTCAAAACCACCCGCGACAAGATGTTTGCTGATCTGCTGGAGGTCATCGCAACCGAAAATGTTGCAGCCGTTGTCCTTGGCCTGCCCCTGGATCTCCAAGACGCCGAAACCATGACGACCAGACAGGTCAGAAATTTTCACGACAGCCTGGCCCGGAGGACAACCGTCCCCATTTACCTCGTCAACGAAGTCCTGACATCCTTTGACGCCCGGGAACGCCTGCGTGAAGCCGGGGTACCCGCCCATAAGCAAAAAAACATGCTCGACCAGATGGCCGCTGTCTGCATCCTGGAAACCTATTTGAGGAACCGATGAAATTGTGGTTGAAACTGATTCTGACCGGCGTGGTGCTGACCGCAATGGCCGCCGGGGCTGCCGTATTGACGGCCTGGCATTTCGTGGAGGCACCCATGGATCACAACTCGAACGCAACGATTATCTTTACCGTGGAAACCGGCGAGACGCTGCGCACGGTTTCCACGAAGCTGGAAGAACAGGGTCTGGTGCGCTGGGGCGAGGCATTCCGCACCTACGGGCGCTATCGCAAAGCTCCGCTCCAGGCAGGAGAGTTCGAACTTTCGGCCGCCATGAGTCCGCGCCAGATTCTGGAAATCCTGGCATACGGGCAACCAATCCTGCACCGACTGCACTTCGCCGAAGGCCTGACCATGAACGAGGTGGCTCTGGCCGTGAACGCCACGGGCCTGACCACGGCACAACAGTTTCTGGAAGCCTGCCGGGATCAGGAGTTCCTGGCCCGGAACAACATCGCGGCCCAGACCGCCGAAGGATACCTGTTTCCGGAAACCTATTTCTTTCCGCGCATTCCGGGACAAAATCCCTATCCCATCCTGCAAGCCATGCTCGACCGCTTCAAAGCCACTGTCCGGGATCTGCCCCAGGCCAATGACCCTGAAGCCCTGCACCGCCTGGTCATTCTGGCCACGCTGGTGGAAAAAGAGACCGCCGTGCCTTCGGAACGGGCCACCGTGGCCGGAGTCTACACCAAACGCCTGGCCATCGGCATGCTTCTGCAGTGCGACCCAACCATCATCTACGGACTTGACGAGAATTTCGACGGCAGATTGCGCCGGTCACATCTGCAGGACGCATCCAATCCCTACAATACCTATGTTCACCCCGGCTTGCCGCCCGGTCCCATCTGCTCTCCCGGCAAAGCAGCCCTAGTGGCCGCGGCCTACCCCGAAGAACACGAATATCTCTATTTCGTGGCCAAACCCGACGGCTCCCACCATTTCAGCCGCACCCTGCGCGAGCACAACAACGCGGTCATCAAATACCAACGCGGCGGCCGCCCCTTCCCCAAATCCCAATCCACGGGCGTAGAGTAGTTGCCGGACTTTTTTGCTGACACAACAGCTCGCCGTTTTGTTGCGATCCGCTAACATAGTTAACTCAGACATCACCCTATGCACGACATTGTTCTGACCACCCTCAATGCCCGCTATATCCATCCCAGCATCGGGCTGCGCTATCTGCACGCCAATCTGCATGAGCTGCAACACCGGGCCGTTATCCAGGAATTCATCATTTCGGATCAGCTGCTCGATATTGCTGAAAAAATCCTGTCGCACCGGCCCAAAATCATCGGTCTGGGTGTCTACATCTGGAACGGGAGGGAATGCGAACAGCTGGTACGTATTCTCAAAACCCTTGTCCCTGATGTCTTGATTGTCCTTGGCGGACCGGAGGTCAGTCATTTTCCGCACCGTCTCGACTTCTCCCCGGCCGACCACGTGATCTGCGGCGAAGGCGAGGAGCAATTTTACCACCTCTGTTCCGCGTATCTGACCGGCAGCGCCGATCTGCCCCGGATCATCACGGCCCGCCCGCCTGATCCGGAACGCTTGGCCATGCCCTACGGCCTGTACACCGACGCGGACATCGCCCATCGGATCATCTATGTGGAAGCGTCCAGGGGGTGCCCCTTTTCCTGCGAATTCTGCCTGTCGTCCATTGACAAGCAGGTCCGCTATTTTGACCCGGACCGGTTTCTGCGCGAACTGACCACGCTCTGGGAGCGCGGGGCGCGCAATTTCAAGTTCATCGACCGCACGTTCAACCTGAGCGTGCAGCGAGTCGGACCGATTCTGGATTTTTTCCTGCAGCGGACCCCGCCCTATCTGGTCCATTTTGAAGTCGTGCCCGAACATTTCCCCCAGGAATTGCGCGAGAAACTCGTCCTGTTTCCTCCGGGCACCCTGCAGCTGGAAGTCGGCATCCAGACTCTGAATGCGGAAGTGGCCGCGTCCATTCACCGGCGGCTGGACATGGACAAGATCACGGCCAACCTGCGCTTTCTGGAAGAAAAGACTCATGCCCACCTGCATGTGGATCTGATCATCGGACTGCCCGGAGAAAGCGCGGACAGCTTTGGCCGCAATCTGAACCTGCTGGCGGTCCTGACCAGGGCGGAAATCCAGCTCGGTGTCCTGAAGAAACTGTCCGGCACCACCCTGAACAGACACGATGCCGTGCACGGGATGACCTATCTGCCCTATCCCCCGTACGAAATACTGTCCAACGACCTGATTGATTTTGCCACCATGCAGGGCCTGAAACGCATGGCCCGGTTCTGGGACCTGCTCTACAACAGCGGCAATTTTTCCGGCAGCGTGCGCTTGTTGTGGCCGGATCAGGACGTCTACGCCGGATTTCTTCGGTTTTCCGCATGGCTGTACGGCGCAACCATGTCCACCTGGCAGATTGCCCTGAAACGCCTGGCGGAACTCCTTTTCGCCTACCTGACCGAGGAACTCGGCCTGCCCAAAGACAAAGCGGCCAACGCCATTGCCGCCGACCTGCTCAAGGTCAAAGGCCGCCCCCTGCCCTTGGTGATTTCGGACAACATGACGGTCCTCCCCGGCTCCCTGGAGGTCCGACATGCGCAAAGCCCCGGCAAAAGGCAGGCCAAGCATTTGGGTGACGGCCGTCTTGATTGAAAGCAACGAGATGCCTGGTTGTCGCAACCATCAAGCATATAAGGGCAGAGAACTCAGCAGTTTTCTCGAATCATAGACACGTTGTTCGACCAACTGCATCAGCCAAGCGGATTCGATGTTCACCCGTTTCATCGATGCTGTTCCCGTGTCCTACTTCCGAAGTGAGTTCATGGCGGAGTACTGCCACCGGCCTTTTCCGACCGGACCGACTCCCGGATGAGAACTGACCTTGGCCCTTAAGGCGGATGTTCCTCGATTCAAAAGCCTATGACGCCAAATCTCCCACAATGCCTTTGACGGCTCCGGACCCGGACGATATGCCACGGCCTGGCCGCGGACGGAAGCCCGGTACATTTTGGGAAAAAGGGAAGAGGCGCATGAAAGACGTCATCATCTGGGGCACAGGGCAGGGTGGGCGGATGATCGCCAACCTGCTGCACGCGGACATCACCATCAGGGCCTATTGCGACAGTGACGAAAGAAAATGGGGCGGCACGGTGGGGGGAATTCCCGTCGTTCCGCCCGAGGCCGTGGCGGGGCTGGCGCCCGACGCCGTCTTCATCTCCATGCTCAACAAAGACGCCTGCGCCGAGGTGCGGGAGCGTCTGGAGGCCATGAACGTCGTCGCACGAATCGTGACGGCGCCGGAACTGCGCCAGACCTTCGACCTGCGCTTGGCCGCGCTGAAGATGATCGCCGTGGAGGTGCGGGAGCGAGGGACACCCGGGGCTGTGGCCGAGCTTGGCGTGTACCGGGGGGCCTTCGCCGCGGAACTGAACCGCCTCTTTCCCAAGCGCAGTCTCTACCTCTTCGACACCTTCAGCGGGTTCGATCCACGCGACGTATCAGTCGAGAGAAAGGCAAATTTTTCACGGGCAGCAGCGAGGGACTTCGCGGACACCAGCGTCGAAGCGGTGCGCGAGAGGTTGCCATTCCCCGACAGGGCCGTGTTCAGGATCGGCTATTTTCCGGAAACTACCCAGGGGCTGGATGAAGAATTCGCCGTGGTCAGCCTGGACGCGGATCTCTATAAGCCCATTCTCGATGGCCTGAACTGGTTCTATCCGCGGATGTCGCGCGGCGGGTACATCGTCATCCACGACTACAACAACGCCAGATTCAGCGGGGTCAGGCAGGCCGTGCGGGAGTTCTGCACGGAGCGCGGGGTGTTTGTCGTCCCACTGTCCGACCTGCACGGCACGGGGATCATCGTCAGACCGTAAGCAGGGTCAGCCACCTGATCGGAACGGGCCGTCCCATGCGGACGGCCCCTGGCGGATCGACTGCGCTTGATCCCCGTCCGGCCTACTTGCACTGGTCCAGGACCATGCGTCCGGATTGACCACATTTGGGACAGCAGATGCCGGACTGTGACCCTTCGCACTTTATACAATACGTCGCAAAACAGCAGATGCACCGATACAGCACGGGATGCGGTATTTCCTTGTTGCAGCTCGGGCAGACGTCTTTTTTCTGTTCCATGCGGATTCTCCAAAAGGTTGAGGGATCGATCCCGCCGACAGGACCCCCTGATGAGCAAGCTTTCGTCGCCGGCGACACGGCTTATTCCGCTCTTTGCGGGAACTATGTCAAGGAGAGCATATGGGCGTGAAAGACGGCAAGAGCATCACGGCGCAGGTAAGTTTTTCCTGCGTGCGGAAAATTATCGACAACATTGCGTCCCCACTCTTTCCGATAGCCGAAACGGCCTTCCCTGGGCGCACTTCGTCGCAAGCCTACAGAGGGGCGGACAAGAGCCTGAATTTCGGATGGCGTGAAGAAAATATTCAGCCGGCCCCGGACGCTCCATTGAAAACATTGACCCCTGCATTGCGCCACGTCATGTTCCCCAGGAACAGGAGGAACTTCATGAAAGCAAGTACCCGTCTCATGCAGACACCGGATCCGGATCTCCCGCCGACCAGAACCGTTACTCCGGAACTGTATCGCGGCTCGACCGTATATTTCGATTCGTACGCCGATCTGCTCAGGGCCGGACGCGGTGAATATCGCGGCGTCACCTACGGCACGGACAGACTGCCGCAGCAGCGCATCCTTGAAAAAACCATCGGCGAACTTGAAGGCGCGGCCCTGACCCGCGTCTTTCCCTCCGGCATCAGCGCCATCAGCGAAACCCTGCTGGCTTTTGCCCAAGCAGGGGGCCATCTGCTCGTCTGCGACAATGTCTACGGTCCGACTCTGCGCTTCTGTCGTGAGGTCCTCGGTAAATTCGACGTTCAGACCGATGCGGTCCCGGCCAATGTCGGGGCGGACATCGTCGATTTTCTGCGTCCGAACACACGGCTCATTTTTCTGGAATCGCCCGGATCAAACACCTTCGAAATCCAGGACATCCCGTCCATAACCCGCATTGCCCGCGAACGCGGCATTGTCACGGTCCTCGACAACACCTGGGCCACACCCCTGTATCTGAATCCGTTTGCCCTGGGGGTGGACATCTCCATTCACTCGGTGACCAAGTATCTTTCCGGGCACTCGGACGTGCTCATGGGCTCGGTTTCGATCACTGCCGAACACGCCGAAACCCTGGCCAAGGCCTACGCCTGCCGCGAAATCTACACCTCGCCGGACGACTGCCTGCTGACCCTGCGCGGCCTCAGAACCCTGCATGTCCGCATGAAAGAGCATTATGCCTCGGCCGTGCAGGTGGCGCAGTATCTTCAGAATCATCCTCTGATCCGCGACGTGCTCTACCCGGCCCTGCCCTCCCACCCGGAGCACCATCTCTGGAAGCGGGATTTCAGCGGCGCATCCGGCCTCTTTGGCCTGACCCTGCAACGCGAATACCCGGTGGAAGTTCTGGGCGGGTTTCTCGAATCCCTGCGTCTGTTCGGCATGGGGTTCAGCTGGGGAGGCTACAAAAGCTTGGTCACGGCCGGAGTGCCCGGAAGAAACCTGGCCGGCCGCTACCATGGACAGACGATCATCCGCCTCCATATCGGTCTGGAGGACCCACAGGACCTGATCGAAGATTTACGGCTCGGGTTGTCGCTGCTGGAAAAATGAGCTCACATTTCTGCGTGACAGCTCACGGCCGCGCAGCTTGCGACGCGGATCATCAAGAACGCGGTGGATGTTGTACCCCGTGGCCGGAATTGGTTGCGATCTGTATTGCAATACCAGGACATATCGTTCAAATCGTTCTATACAACGGAATCACTGCCCGTTCGACGATGCAGACGCGGCATGGACAAGAGCGATTCCACATGCCGGCCACGGCAGGGCTGTTCATCTGCAAGCAAGCTCAAGACAAGCAATCATCACATTTCCGAACAATTAAAGATCGCCCTGCAAAAGACCCGCGTAGCGCACACTCTAAAACTCATTTCCGAAAAATCTGCAGCCTGCATTTCCGCAAGAGAAAAAGGAGTGGTCTCCACTTTATTAAAGGCGCGACGACGTGGTGCAGTACGTGGATGCAAAAGGGCGTCGGATATTATCCGACGCCCGAGCATGTGGAGTCAGTGGTCGAAATTATTCACGTGACGCCACGTCCTGGTGAGGCAGTGGAATTTAATGATTCCCTGGACCGTCAGGCCCGTAACAGCTTCAAAAGCTCCAAGGCTTCCGCTGGCGGTCGAACCTCACGTCGGCGGTATTGCCGCCCATCCGCCGTTCGCTCTACCATGGCCCGATCCACCAACTCTCTTCGCAATAACGCATGATCACCAAAGAGATGCTGGCTATTCAAAAAGCTGCTGATTTCATGTTCGGTATAGACCGTACGGGGGGCAAGGCGCGACCACATCACCCACAGACAGAGTATGCGCTGACTGAATTTGCCTGGCCAGCGCACAAGACGACCGCCCGCATCAAAAAAGCGCACCAGTCGTTTGACGATCCGAAAATCAATTTCCGGAGCGGGCTGACCAGGCGAAATACCTATGGAACGAACATCATGCTCGGCCTTCAGGTGCTGGAAGTTTTTGTATCCACCGGCTCTTGCCAGCAAATTCAGCACTTCGACATGACTGGGTGACTTTTCAAGACAGTTGAGTTGACGGCGCAGATTGCGGGCCAGAGCCGAGACATCGGCTACATAAAACGGCAAGACGTTTCTGGACATGACTTATCCTCGCGTGCGCGCCTACCTGCAAAAAGGATTGTCGGTGACCGCCCTTCCGACCCGGCACGTGGATAAGGTGTCGAACGGATACAAAATGGCAGGTTTAGCTCCCCGAATGGGGCGGCGATGCCTGGGTGAACTGCCGACCGAAAAGTGCGGTACCGAAGTTCTGCCAGAGACGCAACACACAATGGCTCGCACAAACCAGGCGCGCGCCCAGACCCGAAAGGTCGAAATTGAGGACTGAGCCGAAATTCGATCCAGATCTTGATTCCTGAATCTTTCGAAGTATCCACGACTTATGGCCAGACCACGCCGCAAGTTCTTTCCAAGAGGCAGCTAGCATGCAACATTCCGAGACAGTGCCTTGGCTGCCATTTTCGTCGACGTCATTGACAGAAGCATCTTCCTCTCCCATACCAAATGACTGACAACGGGAAGGAGGCTGGCAATGAATACGCAACACTTTGCAGCAGGCTTGGCTTTCTACTTCTTATTAGCTTTTTTACCAGGTCAACCCTGCTTGGCAGAAGAAAAGATCACCTTATGGTCGATCAATCCGGGCACTTCGTTTGCCAGCCTAACCGACCAGGCTGCCCAGGATTTCTCCCAAAGCCTCGACGGCTTCCATCTTGAATCCGTACATTTTGACAACAATTTCTACAAATTCAAGCTAAAGGCGGCCATTGAGGCCCGCGAGGCCCCGGACATCTTTCACAACTGGGGCGAAAATTCTATTCAATCGTACGTCCGATCCGGAAAGATTGCAGCACTCGACGATATCGAAGACAAGCTGGAACAATTTTTTCTTCCCCTGGCCCTCAAGCCTGTCACTTTTGACAACACTGTCTATGGGATCCCTTACAATGGCCTGACTGGTGTTTTTTTCTGGTATCGAAAAGACGTTTTCGCCAAACACAACCTACAGCCGCCAACAACGTGGCAGGAATTTATCGCCGTGGGAGAAACACTCAAAAAAAACGGCGTCATCCCCATTGCCTTGGCCAACAAGAACAAATGGCCCGGGTCTTTCTATTACATGTATCTGGTGGACAGGCTAGGCGGACCACAACTGTTCCACGATGCGTATTCTTCCCAAAACAATCAGTCCTTTCTCCACCCGGCCTTTATAACCGCCGGGATAATGATCCAAGACTTGGTCACGCGGGAGTTCTTCCCTCAAGGTTTCAATCAACTTCGCGACGAGCCTGGTAACTGGAACTCGTTACTGATTTCAGGAAAGGCGGGAATGTACCTTATGGGCTCCTGGTTCTTCGGGGTTATCTCGGACCTTCCCCCGGCCGAAAAAGAACAGTTTGATTTTTTTCCTTTTCCTGCGGTCGAGGGAGGCTTGGGTAACCCTGACGATTTAGTTGGCAGTCCGGGGCAGGATTATCTATCCGTGTCCGCCGACTCCAAGCACCCGGCCGCAGCCATGGCTTTTCTCGGCAATCACATTTGCTCAGACAACTATTTCCGATCATTGGCGAATCTTGGCTTTGTTCCTCCGACAAAAAACGCCGACCTCTATCTGTCAGATCCTCTTGCCAAAAAAGTGGCATTGGCTTTCAGAAAAGCGGAAAATGTCCAAATCTACTACGATCAAGTCATGCCGGCCACCCTGGCCGAAGCTCACAAATTATTGATCCACCAACTCTTCGAACTTCAGATCAAGCCGGTGCAGGCCGCCCAGTACCATGAAAAGCTTGTGCAATCTCACCACAAAAGCCAATAAGGAAGAACGTTGGGCAGCAAACGGGGACAAAGCCCAATGATCGCGACAAGATATCGCCTCAAATAGTCGCGATAAATCAGAGGACGTCATTTCCGCGGATACGTATCCCCTCAAGGCTGACGAATTGTGACAGGCATAGGTTTAAGGTATTTTCTTCGTATATTTATTAAGAAGGACTCCCAATCTCCACGGGAATGACACCTTTTTGCAGTTCCATCCGATAGGGACAGAATGAAACTCAGATCTAAACTCATTGCTTATACATTTGCTGTAGTCCTGCTCACTGTTTTTTCAACGCTAGGCGGCGCGCTCTATTTACACTACATTGAAACAAGCCAGGAAAAACATCTCCAACTGAAAAGTGCGTCCATCAACTTCCAACGCAGAATCGACGGGTTTATCGGCAACTCGCTCCAACATTTTCACTACTTTTGCCAGCAAACTGATTTGCCTTTAATGGTCACCACAGAACAGACCTTGCTCGAAAGCGGCCTCTCTGTCAGCGACAGCAATTTTATTGCTGCCCTCTACTCCTTCGCGAAAGCATTTCAAGCCCACGCCTTTGCACTCTATTATGTCGATAATTCTCGTGGTCAGGACGTTCTCAGATATGTTTACGACAAGACCATCGACGGTTTGATGAGAATTGATCCCGATCATCGCCAAAGGAACAAGCTGCTCCGTCTCAACCAGCAAGATTTCTTCGACGAACTTGAGGCCGTTCCGATAGACAGCTTCCCTCCAACCTTCAGCCAGAACTACCAACTGTCCTTGCAAAACGACGGAGCAGGTAAGACATCCGTGATATTTGCTCTCGAATACGTTACTCCCCTCCCCCTTCCCGGCGTTGCGCAAGGTGAACGCATAGCCAGCTTCATCATTCACAAAAGTCTCGATCCCCTGTGGCAAGCCTTCAGCGAAGAATTCCGACTCGGCTTCGGCGTGTTCGACACCAGCGGCATGCAGGTTGGAGGCAATATAACTTTTGAAGATTCATCCTTTTCAGCCCCCGATCAATCCCACGACGTTCTACGAGTCATGTCGGATCATGCCCAGATATCATACGACACCTTTGTTTCGTCCATTGTTTATGACAACAAGCTCATTGGCTACGTTGCCATTGGCATCCCGCGAAGCGAAACGCAGCAAAAACTTCTCAAAGCCGTATTTGTGTTCCTGGGCATCGCAGGAGTAATTCTTCTGTTTTTTGTCACCGTCTCCACATTTTTCATCAGTTATACTCTCAGACCTATTCATGAGTTGATCAAGTCGACAAAACTGCTGGCCAGTGGAGACTGGAACCATCCGGTGAAAATTCAGGGCAGAGATGAAATCAGTGTTCTGGCTCACGCTTTCAACCAGATGCTCAAAGACCTGCGCTTAAAAACTACATCCATCGACAATCTCAAGAAAGCTGAAGAAGCCCTGCACGAAGAATCCTTCCGACGGCGTATCCTCTTTGAACAATCAAGAGACGGCATTGTCATTCTCGACGAAAATGGCAAAGTCTACGAGGCCAGCCAGAGTTACGCAGACATGCTTGGCTACACCATGGATGAATGCAGAAAACTCCATATCTGGGACTGGGACACCCAGTGGAGTCCTGAGGAACTCCTGAAAATGCTCCAGCAGGTCGACGCTACGGGCGATCATTTTGTCACCGGTTTCCGACGCAAGGACAAAACATATATTGATGCAGAAATCAGCAGCAACGGTGTGACCATTAACGGGAAGAAATTTGTTTCCTGCATTTGCCGGGACATCACCAACCGCAAGCGGATGGAGAAAGAAATCACCGACACCAACGATCGCCTGCAAAAGGCACTGGCTGAAAAAAACAAATTTTTTTCTATCATCGCCCATGACCTCAAGTCACCACTTGCCGGTTTTTTATCACTCACCAGGATGTTGGCCGAGAACCACGCTGAGTTTTCCGCTGACGAAATCAAAGAGATATTGTTTAAAATCAAAGATTCAGCGGAAACGGTCTATCAACTTCTCGAAAACCTGTTGCAATGGGCGCTCGTACAAAGAGGGCGTCATGTCAGTGCTCCCGAAAGCTGCTACCTATCCGTGATCGTGCAACATAATCTGGAATTAATCGTCGCCCAAGCCCGCCAGAAAGATATCCGCATTGAACACAGTATTCCCGAAGGCGCAAAGGTTTACGCAGACCACCAGATGCTCAACACTGTGTTTCGAAATCTTCTATCCAACGCAGTCAAGTTCACCAAACGCGGAGGAAGCATCCGGATTTCTGCGGTGCAGGAGGAAACAATGGTTCGGATATCCGTACAAGACTCTGGCGTCGGCATGAGTCAGGATGCATTGTCCCTTATCTTCGCCATCAACCAGAAAGCGTCAACCCCCGGAACGGATGGAGAAAGAGGGACCGGCCTTGGGCTCATCCTGTGCAAGGAATTTATTGAAATCCTGAACGGCCGGATATGGGTGGAAAGCGAGGTGGACCTGGGAACAACATTTCATTTCACCCTGCCCGCGCAGGAATCTTGACCATGTCAGCACACGATAAGACGATTTCGATAATTCTCGCATTGACACAGATGGAGTGCCAATAATGAGCAGAAATTCAGAAAAAATCACAGAGATAATACCTATTAAAATTGATGGATGGAATTTTGCTGTTAATCGGATTAATAAACTGATGCCAATGGTAGTGAATAAATTAAACACATGTCATGTAATTACAAAATTCAAAAAAAAAGAAGATGAGGAAACATCCCTACAAGAAACTCTTTTCACGTATGTCGACACATACGGAGGAGTTAGGCTCACGGAATCCAGCAAGTCATTCCCTCGTATTATTCAGCTATTAGAGCGTCGTTATACAAATCCACTGGCCGACAAACTTCTTTTGGGCCGCATGGTTTCTAATTGCAATTTGCATGACTACATCCCCCCCACTTATGAAACAGCAGAAGCTGCCGATGTCGGGTTAAAATCAACAAATACTCCGTTATGCTTCATAAAGGGGCGTTTTGGAACTGGTGGCAAGCAAGTAAATTGTTGCAAGACTGAGAATGTCGCCATCCTTAATCTTCCTTCAGACCATATAATTCAGGCTGGAGTAAATAAAATTTGGCTTTATGAAGAAAAAAAGGTTGTTATACGTTTCTACGTCCTATTAAGCAGAAAAAAAATTTGGATTGCCCGCCCATCTTTTGCGGTTATTCACGGGAGAGACTATGACCCCCTAAGTCCTGATTTCGATATACAGATTAAACACGAGGGTTACGCCCAAAAAAACTCACGAGTGAGATTGTTGCCATTATTCGAAATTGATAATAAAAAAATCTGGCAAACTGCGCTTCTAAACGTAACTAAAGGCATACATGTTCTACTAAAGCCGATATGCGATTTAACTAATTCAAACACATATTCATTACTTGGCATCGACGGAATACCTTGCTCCGATGGAACAGTAAAAATTATCGAAATAAACAACTACCCAAACATGAACCACACTCAAGATATTAACGCGACAGTGAACGTACCAGTCATTTCGTCACTCATATTCTTTACTGTAAGTGGTATAAATGACGGAACTTGGGTCGAAGTGGAAGATGCCGACACCAATATCAACAACAAATTTATCCATAAATCAATATAGTTAATCAAGATGCAAACCTGTCATGACGACTCATATTGGCTTGAACACAACGCCCCAGGCACACCATGTTTCGCTGACAGTAATGGATGCGAACCCTGAGCGCACATGGGCCGCACTGTCTCACAGGCAACGCCGTCCTGCCTCGGCTGCTTTTCACTGCCCATTCAGCATAAAAACGTCCTTATGCGCCTGAAAAAACCTTTTCCGATACACATTTTTACGCTACCCGGACAGGAATCCGCCATGATTCCCACTGCGGTGCAACGACTTCGATCCCCTTCGGAACACCGGAGTTTCCATGCTGTCACGACTGTTTCAGGGCTCGATACGGAAAAAGCTGGCAACATTGTTTCTGTTCGCCGCATTGCCGGGTCTGATCTTCATTGCTGTCAACGGTTGGCGTGATCGCCAGCAGACCATCGCCAAAGCTGAAATTGATCTGCTCCGATTTGCGACCCAAATGGCGGAAATCCAGCAGCAGGTCACCCTTTCGACCAAAGTGCTTCTGGACAACCTGGCCATTATGCCGGCCATACGACAAGCCGACAAAACGGCTTGTTTACAGATCTTTGCCCACGCCCTCCAGTCCACCTCGCATCTCGCGGCCATCACACTGACCGATCCGGCAGGAAACGTCATCGCCAGCACGCGGGCACAGGCCACTGCCAATCTGTCCGGGAACAAGCATTTCCGCGACGCTTTGCATACCAAATCCTTTGCCGTGGGCGAATATCTGATCGGGAGGCTTCAGCCTGTACCCATCTTTCCTTTCGCCACTCCCGTGCTGACCGAAAGCGGCGATGTTCAGGGCCTGCTGCTCGCCTCTATCGAACTCGACCGCTACGAACAGCTCTTCCGGGAAATGCGGTTTCCCGAGAACTCCTTTGTCGGAGCCTGCGACCATGCCGGCATTCGCTTGTTTCGTTTCCCCGTAACCAGCGCCGTGGCAATCGGCCAGCCTATACGCCCAACCGTTTTCGAGGCAGCCAGAACGGCCACGCTCGAATGTCTGATCTCGGACGATGGGTCGGACGGCATAGCGCGCATCATTGCCTTTCGCCAGCTGCGTCTGACCCCGGACAGCGAGCCGTACGCGTACGTTTTTGTCGGCATGTCCGAATCCGAGGTTCACGCCGTGGCCCGCGAGAAGACACTGACCAGTCTGGGAATATTTCTGCTGGCCATTTGCCTGACCATGATCAGCGGCTGGCTTTTCGGCGGCAAACGGTTGGGGTGCGAGCTTGAGGAATTGGCAGCGGCATCGACCCGCCTGGGGCAAGGAGATCTGGCGACCCGCGTCCGATCGGATTCCGAAATTTCGGAAATCGCGACCCTGTCCGCCGCCTTCAACGCCATGGCCCAGTCCCTGTCCGACGATCTGGAAAAAAGAAAGCAGACCGAAGCTCTCCTGCGCCATAATGAAGAACGCCTGGCCCTGGCCCTGGAAGCCACGAGTGACGGCTTATGGGATTGGAATCTTAAGACCCAGGAGGTCTATTTCAGTCCGCGCTACGCCACCATGCTCGGCTATGAGCACGATGAATTGAAGCACAGCTTCACCACCTGGGAGTCGCTTCTGCATCCGGACGATCTGGAAAAATCCAAAGAAATCGTGACCAGACACATTGAACAGGGACAGCCGTTTGTCCTGGAATTCAGACTCAGAAACAAGGCCGGGGGATGGCAGTGGGTCATGGGACGCGGCAAAACCGTGGAGCGGGACGCAGAGGGCCGTCCGACGCGCATGGTCGGAACCCATGTCGATATCCACGATCGCAAACTGGCCGACATCGCCGTGCATCGGCTGACTCAGATCCTGGAAAACGCCGACGCCATTGCCGTGATGAAAGACACCAACCTCTGCTACCTGGCTGCCAACAAAGCATATTTACGCCTGACGGGATTCACCAATCAGGACATGCTGATCGGCAAGACCGACCGGGAACTTTTCCACGGCCTGGCCGCAGAGGAGGAGATCCGTCACTACATGGACAACGACCGCAAGGCCATGAGCCTGCCTCCCGGCCAGGTTCTGACTGTCGAGGAAAGTCTGCCCGGCCCGGACGGTGAGATTCGGACTTTTCTGACCAAAAAATTCCCCGTGTATGACCAGGATCAGCAAGCACTGACAGGAGTGGCCACGCTGTCGTCCGAAATTACGGACCGCAAGGCCATGGAGATTGAACTACGCAAGGCCAGGGACGCGGCCGAAGCCGCAAGTAGCGCCAAGTCAGAATTCCTGGCCAACATGAGCCATGAAATCCGCACGCCCCTGAACGGCATCCTGGGCATGCTCCAGCTGCTTGAAACCTCGGCGACGAACCGCCTGACCAGGCTGCTCTCGGACATTTTGGATCTGTCACGGATTGA
>CAZYZA010000010.1:0-9813 GCA_964651415.1 uncultured Desulfovibrionaceae bacterium | reverse complement strand
CGACGAACCGCCTGACCAGGCTGCTCTCGGACATTTTGGATCTGTCACGGATTGAAGCCGGCAAGATGCAGCTGAATCAGGCCCCCTTCAACCTGCGCGAAGTCGTCACGCAGGTTGTGGACCTGTTCGTGCCCATTGCGGTGCAGTCCAACGTGGCCCTGCAGCACCACCTCGCCCCTTCCCTGCCGGAAATCGTGATCGGCGATGCCGTGCGCCTGCAGCAAATTCTGATCAATCTGATCGGCAATGCCTTCAAATTCACGGATCAGGGCCATGTCCGCCTGGAAGCCTACCCCCTGCCAAGGACAAAAAACGGCCGACTGCGCATCTTTTTTTCCGTGTCGGATACCGGACAGGGAATCGCCGACGAGGCCTTGAGCACCCTGTTCGCCCCATTTACCCAAGCAGCCCAAGGGTATAAGCGCAATCACCAGGGCGCCGGGCTGGGGCTGTCCATCTGCAAGCAACTGGTCACCCTCATGGACGGAGACATGTCCGTGGAAAGCACCGTGGGCGCGGGATCAAGTTTTCATTTCTGCATCACGGTCGACGATGCCGGAGACATCACGATTCAGGCACAGCCAGAGGAGACGGCTGTTTCAACGGGCGGCAACAGACGCATTCTTGTGGCCGAGGACGATGAGGTCACCCTGTTCTCCATCTGCAAGCTGCTGGAAAAAACCAGATATCGGGTCGAGGTCGCACGCAACGGCCAAGAGGCCCTGGACTTGCACCGTTCACAGGACTTTGATCTCATTCTGATGGACGTGCAGATGCCGCTTCTGGACGGAGTCGAAGCCACCAGACGCATCCGGGAATTGGAGTCAAAGGACAAACGGGACATCCCCATCATCGCCCTGACGGCCTACGCCATGGCCGGAGACAAGGAACGGTTCCTGGCCGCCGGCATGAACGGATACCTGGCCAAACCGGTGGGCCTTGGCGACCTGCTCAAAACCCTGGAGACAACGCTGCCGGTCGGCAACAGTTGACGACGGCAGCGCCCTTTCGTCTGCCGCAAGCAAATTTCGCCGCCCCAAGGCATGCACGCCTGCCGCATCGTGGTGCGCCACGGCCAGGATGTGATGCGCCGATGTCGGGGCTAATGCCCGGGCCACTCCGCGCCGCCGAGAAAATCGTACCCCACCTTGCGCTGCAGCGCCTCAATCTGGAAAAAGGCCTGTTTCAACATGGCTTCATCCATATTGCCAAGTTCACTGAGCACGATGTTGTTTTCCAGCGGCCGTCCGTCGCGCAAGGCGTTCAGCTGTCCCTGAAAGCGAAGCCGCATCAGAAAATCGTAGGATGCGGAAACCGCGTCGCAGGTTGCAGGCTGCAGCACCTTTTTCCAGACCAGCGCCTCGATGCGTTCCATGGAATGGGTATACGGCAACTTATGACGCAAGGCATAGAGCCGTCCGAAACCGATGAGCGGCATCAACGTTTCCTTCATGTTCAAACGTCCGGCATCCTGCGGCGAGCTGCTGCTTTTGATGATCTTGCCAAGCAGCCTGAATGGCGGTTTGAAAAGCAGGGCGTTCTGCGCCAGATGTGGGAAAAAACTGGGACGGCTTTGCAGAACTGAATAGATATGGGCGCGTAGCTCATGGGCCAGTTCGACGTCGCCGTAAACAGCCCTGAAATCAAGACAGATGCTGAAATCAAGCAGCTCCTTGGGTTCGGCTTTGGTGATCCAGGTCGTGAACTTGTCCTTCCATTCGGGCAGGGAGTGACACCATTCCGGATTGTTGGCCATGACCTGGCCGTCGCACAGGGCATAGCCGGCCTGATGCAGCCAGCGGCAAACCCGCTCGCCGAGGGTCAGAAAATAATCCGCCGGATCTGCATCCACGGCATCGTCGTGCTGATAGATGATGGCGTTGTCCTGATCGGTCAAAAGGGTCTGCTCCTGCCGCCCCTGGCTGCCCATGGCGATAAAGGCAAAGGCAACAGGCGGCGGACCGATTTCTTCCACCGCCAGCTCGATAAACCTGATCGTGGCCGCGTCGCACACGGCGGTCGTCATGTAGGCCACGGTTCGTGGTCGGGCTCCGGCCTCGATCAACGCCCGGACCAGGGCCGGAAGACGACGGCAGCATTGCACGACATGCTCGACAGTCGCGGCCCTGGCGATTTCCCGCGGCAGGACTTCCGGGCCGAAACGGTGAAATTGCAGAAGATTTTTGGCGCGGACCACGCCGGTGATCGCCCCGCCGCCATCCAGCACCACTAGGTGCTGCACCTTTTTCTCCTCCATCAGCATCAGGGCTTCATAGATCATGGCGTGTTCGGAGATGGTCACCAGCGGCTGTGTCATGATCGTCCTGACGGGAATCTGCAGGTCTGCCTCCGGCCTCCCGGCCAGCCTTTTGCGGAAGTCGCGGTCAGTCAGAAATCCGGCCCCTTTTCCCGCTTCGTCCATGACCACTATGGAAGTGGCGTCGCGTCGCACCATCAATGACGCGGCTTCATGCACCGGCGTGTCCAGATGACAGGACACGGCCTCGCTGCCCGATCTCCCCACGGGCTCCTGCAGAAAAAGCAGGGAGACCCGAAGCTTCTCGATCAAGGCTTCCCGTTCGTGTTCACGCCGAACCCGGTCCGTGACGTCGGTGATGACGCAATTGACGGCCGCAGGCTCCCCCGGCTGTTCCGCGGCCAGAACGGCTGACAGGGAAAAGGTACGCATGGTTCCGTCGTTGCCGAGCTTCTGGATCATGCGCTCCAGGGGCGCGTCGGCCCGGCGCAGGTCTTTGCCGAACGCGTTGAACTCCTCGCCGTTGTCAAACAGATCTTCAAGGGCGAACCGGTCGTCTGCAGTCTGGGAGACGCTTCGCAGCAGCTGCAGGGCCGGAGGATTCATGGCCAGAATCACTCCCCGCCGTTCGGCCCTGGCCAGAAAAATACCGACCGCAGCCGCCTGGGCCGCCTGCCCGAGCTTGGTGATGGACCCGGCTTCAAGGACCGAAGGATGAATGTCCTTGATCAGGACAATGATGCCGGGATGCCCGGCCAGGGCCATGGGATTGAGGGTGACGATGCACTCGCGTCTCTCGCCGTTGGCGCGCTCAAGCATGGCCTCAAAACTTTTGGACCCGCCGGACCCGGCCCGCAGCTCTTCGATGTGCGCCCAGACCCGGGCATTGAAGGGTTCGCGGGGCAGCAGATCAGGCAATTCCAGCAATTCCAGCCGGTCCGCGCTGTAGCCCGTCAGATGCAGTACGGTCGGGTTGCCGTAACGGCAGCGGCCGTCAAGCACGAGCAGAGACCCTTCGGTCGTGGCCTCGATGAGGGTGCGGTAGCGCTGCTCGGCCTGTTGCAGGTTGGCCTGCGTGTCCCGACGCTTTCTCTCCACCGACAAAACCTGGCGGACGTTGGACAGGAGAACGACAAAGACCAGCACGACAATGCCGACCAGCAGATAGACGATATTCTGCTCGATCCTCATGATTTCGGCCTCGACGTCGTCAATGTACATGCCGGTGCCGATGATCCAGCTCCAAGGCTCAAAACCGCGAACGTAGGATTCCTTGGCCTCCAACCTGTCGGGATCGTCCTTCCACTGCCAGACGTACTCCACAAACCCTTCGTTCTGCTGGCGAACAATCTGGGCAAACTGAACAAAAATCCGGACTCCACGCGGATCGGTGACGTCGGACAGGTCCTGGCCGTCAAGATCCGGCCGATACGGATGCATGAGCATCTGCGGCTGCAGGTCCTGGATCCAGAAATAATCTTTCGCGTCCTTGCCGTAGCGCAGGGCCTGGATGTTTTCCATGGCCTTGCGCTGGGCCTGATCGCGGGTCAGCAGCCCGGCCCGTTCCTCGCGTTCCGCCGTGGCCAGGAGACTCAGCGCCGTGTTGGTCAACTCCCGGATCATGTCACGCTTGCGGTCAACCAGGGTCTTTTCGATGGTCGGCAGCAACATGCCCCAAATCAGGACGATAAACAGCACAATAGCCAGCAGGGACGGCACGATAATGCGGGGAGGAAAGGACGACCACCGCCGCTGCGCCCCCGTGATTTCAAACTCTCCGTCCGCCGTGTCGTCTTCGCGCAACGAGGTCGCCGGCCCGGCCGAAGCGCCCAGGGTCCGCACCAGGCGTTTCCAGTCGTCAAGGGGCATGTCGGCGCCAAGAGCGGCCTCTTCCGGCTCGACCCCATGGTAATCAGTGCCGACACAAACCAGAAGCCCAAGGCTGACAGCCACCTCCCGCAGCATCGCGGACTCGGCCGACATTTCATGGCCGGCAGTGACCTCAAGGCCGTCGAGACCAAGGGCCTGCAGTTGGGTGGCCAGGATACGCAACTCTTCGGAATCGGTCTCATAGACCAGAGGATGGGCCAGGAAAGCCCGTCCGCCGGCTCGATGGATCAGAGCGATGGCGTCTTGAATATCGATCCTGCCGGTCTCCGCCACGCCGGGCGCAGGGTCGGCCTCAAGCCTCGGCGCCTGGAGCTGGGACGGCATGCGCCGCAAGGGACCCTGCTGGCGGGAGGCCCGGTCATAACGCAGCATCTGCAGTGTCGCCCGCAGCTCCTTGTGCTGCAGGTCAAAACCGTAAGCCAGGATATGAATCTCCCGCCCCTGAAACTGCGTGGTGATTTCCGTACCGGACAAAAAGCCGATGTTGCGTCGCCTGAGGGCGGCATGAAAACGGCTCAATCCCTCAATGGAATCGTGATCGGTCAAGGCGGCATACGTCACTCCGGCCGAAGCCAGACGATCAGCCAGGGCTTCGGGGCTCAACTCACCGTCGCTCAGGACCGAATGACAATGCAGGTTGACGCGAATGCTCGTGGTCATGACTCGGATCTCTCGTGTCGCAGGTTACAGAGGCGCCGACAGGCGCGGCGGCAAGGCATTAACCCAGCCTATCAATCATAAAACCGGAAGCATAGGGTTTCGGGCAGGTGATCCCGCGCCTAAAAAAACGCCGGCCTCGTCGAGCAAGGCCGGCGTCAGGATCAATGTCCGCAGCCGAACTCAGTCCGTGTCCGGCCTGTGGGCCTGAGCCAGGAATTCATCGGCATTTTTCCCGGTATCGGAGGTCATCATGCTGACCAGATACAACATCAGGGATGAAGCAACCACTCCGAAAAGGCCGGGGCCGCCGCCCACGGGCAAGCCGATGAGAGTGTATCCGGGACCCTTGGCAAAGAGCAGCACGATAAAGACCACCGACACGGCCAAGCCGGTCAGAATGCTGGCAATGACTGCCTGCCGGGTGGTGCGCTTCCACCACAAGGTGGCCAGCATGGCCGGGAAGATGGCGCTGGCGGCAATGCCGAAGGCCAGCATGACCAGCCAGGCGATGTTTTCGTCCTTGAGCATCACCGCCAGAGAGACGGCAATGGTCGACATGAGCAACGTGGTGATCTTGGCGATGCCCAACTCCTGCTTTTCCGTGGCGTTGGGGTTGATGTAGACCTTGTACAAGTCGTGGCTGACCGAGGAAGCGACAGTGATCATCAGCCCCGCCGAAGTCGAAAGCACGGCCGCGATGGCCCCGGACGCGCCAATGGCCATGAGCCATGTGCCGCCCACCCGGAAACTCATCTCCAGCACGGCCATGTTCTTGGCCAGACCGACGCCCACCGGGCCCTGAGATATCCAGGTTACCAGCTGGGGATAGATGCCGGGAAAGAGCAGAAAGCCCAAAATGATTGCGCCGAGATAAAAAGCGCCCAATCCGAAGATGCACAGGGCCACGCTCTTCTTGGCCGCCCTGGCGCTGGGTACGGTGAAAAACATGATCAGAATGTGCGGCAGGCCGGCCGTGCCGAAGACAAGGGCGATAACCGTGCTGACCATGGCCATGGTGCTGGAGGTCTTGACGCCGATGGTCATGGCCGAATCGGCATCCGGCATCATCTGACGGGCAGTGGCGATGGCCTGGTCGGCCGGTAGCCCTTTGATGGCCTCAACCACGGCCGGATCGGACGCGGCGATCAGCGGCGGCACAGTCTGCTCGGCAACGGCCAGGATTTCATAAAACGATCCGTTACCCACGGTGAAAAAGGCCAGAGTGACCAGAAAGGCCATGGCGCCCCAGAGAAAAAGGGCCTGAATGACCTGGTTGTAGAGCGTGGCCTTCATGCCGCCGAAAATGATGTAAATGCTCATCAAGATGCCCAGGCCGATGGTCACCCAGACAAAGTCCCACTTCAAAAGCATTTCAAACAGCAGACCCGCGCCAAGCATCTGCGGCACAAGGTAGAAAGTCGAGATGACAACGGTACAGAGCATGACCACCAGCTTGATGCGATCGTCCTGAAAACGACTGTTCAGCGCTCCGGCCACGGTGTAGGAGCCGATATTGCGCAGCGGGCCGGCAATGAGCAGCAAGACCGCCATGTAGCCGCCGAAAAAGCCGATAGACAACCAGATGGAGTCAATACCGAAAACGCCGATGTCGCCGGGACAGCCGAGAAAACTGGCGGCGGACAAATAGCTGCCGGTCATGGCGATGCCGACCTGAACCCAGGGTACGCCCTTGCCGGCCACGTAAAAATCACTGGCCGATTTGGTCGAACGACTGGTCCACCAAGTGATGACAATACTGGCGCAGACAAAAAACAAAATGAAGCCGATGACAATGGGGATGTTCAGCTCCGCCACCTCTCCTCCCTTGCCCTCGGATGCAAGGGCCACTGCGGGAACAAAGAGCGAGAGCAGCAGTATCAGCAAGCGGGTGCGATTCATTTAGACCTCCAGAACCAAACAATCATGATTCCCCAGGACACAGGAAAGATCATCAAGGACAGCAGCATTCCAAACGGCATCCCCAATACGGGTATTGTCGCAATGTCTTGAAACGTGGGTGTCTGGAGCACGGCAGCAAAGAGATAAAAAAAGAAAAACAAAAAGAATAGACCAAAATTGAGAAGTACTTTTCCTCGCATGGACTGCGCAGGTTTTGGAGCACTAGACATAGATCCTCCTATTGAAGTGTTTACCCACGTTGCTAATCATTATTCCAACCATCAAATGACTGAAATCATTTCATTCAACTCTTCTTTTTTGCAAAACTCAGTATTTTTAAGTTCAACTTTAACAGTTCGGCTTTGAACTACAAGCAAAAATTCTGTGTTTTTGAAACAAACACCTCCTGATTTTCAATACACGATATCTTTCCACGATAAATTATGAAAAAGACCTTCTGCAGCAAAAGACCTTCATAAAATCCATTATCGATTATCTCGACTCAGCCCGGCACACGCCCTGACTGAGTAACCACTCAACATAATCAGAGCCTTTCGATCTTTGCAAGAAAAACATCGCCAAGCTCCGACCAGATCGCCTCAACACATTGAATTTAAAATCTTTAGAAACAACCCACCGGCATCACAGCGACACATCAAACGCTCTCTCTGTCGCGAACCGCAAAGTGACAAAAGGATTTATCCAAAGTCACAACACAGCCGAAGATCGCGAAAGCATCAATTACGAGTCCCGGTTATAAGCAAAAAACTTGCCAGTCCGACAACACAAACAGAGTAGCGACACTCCTGAAACAATGCATGACCTGGTTCACACCGGTCCGTTTTGCGACCATAATCTCGAAACACTTATCGTTTTCGGCCTATTCCCCCAATAAGCCGCAACATTCTGAAACAGCCTTCTGCAGGACAGGTCTGTTGAAAACACGGGCGCAAAAAAGACCCATACCGCAACCGACGCGTTGCCAAATAACATTTCGTATCAATTTGATCCACAAAAAAGACAACCACTGTGTCGCAAGATTTCACCTTCTGAGCAACATCATCAACCACGAATGGGCCTGCGCAACGCGGAACAGAGCTGCCCACCGACCGCCCTGGCCAGACATGCTGCTTGAGGCGCAACATCCGCGACATGATTCAAAACCTGGGATTTGATTTGATATTTCGCGGCCCATTGAATATCGGACAGCCCTGTCACCCGCGCTCAAAAAGGCGCAGAAATGACCGCCCTCCCATTTGACCGGCAATCAAAGCAAGACTAATGATGAGGCTTGATGGGTTGAAAACGCAGGACTCCTGTCATCTCGATCCGGGGCGTTTATCCTGACACATTAATGGCGCATTCATAAACCGAGGTTTGGTTTGCACGACAGGCGCAAACAAAGGGCTATTTTTTCGGATCATTAATTTTTTGAGCAGTTATCCAGGGCTTGGTCCGCAAACCACGAACCGACCTTCAAGATACTACATCACCCCTGCTCGAAAATTCATCCTGAATGAATGCCTCGCCTCGTCGGCATGCCACGTTTGCATGCTATCGGAAAACCGCGCGACACATTGAACTGAAAATTTCACCGGATTGGCCTTGACGCCCTGTCAGGGCCACGGTGAAGTCGACTCAGGGCAGACGGCCGGCAAAGTCCGGCCCATAGGTTTGAAGTCATGGGCAGTATGAAACAGCACGACATTACTCGGTCTTTTTGATACTCCCACTCCAGAAAAAAATCTCTAACCATAAGGAATATTAAGGAACACAAATGAAAGCAAATATTTTCAGGTTCATCGCAGCAGTCATATTCATCTGCTTTTTGCCGCTTACCGCCTTGTCGGCAACATCCGATATTGAGGAAATATACAACTTCTTCTTTATCCCGCATACGAATCCAGGATCGGACAAATTATATGCAACAGCTCAGATTTCATTTGTCGACAAAGATTTCAACGTAGCAATTCCCGACCAGAACCACGAGCTTGCGTATGAATGCTCCGTATTCCTGAATGAAGGCGGCAGTAAAGGCAGCTTGCTCGTACAAGACTCCGGCGTCTTTACTCATGGAACCGATGGAGAGGAGCAGTTCGAAATAGAGCTCGGATCCATCACGGAAAAAACTTCAGTTCGCGTTGAGCTCACCGTCACCCTCCCGGGAGGAAAAGTTCTCACGCAGGAAAAAGACTTCGAGCTTCAGGCGTACTAATCACCATCCAGTGCACCCTGTGAACCACGCCAGAAAAGACCTGGACATAAACCAAGGGTTGCCCACCAAACCCGTTTCCCCGGAACACAAGACCCTGGGAAACGGGTTTTTCACCATTGCGACCAACAGCACAGCAGCGTCAATCGACCAAAAAATCTCCCAACTCCTCAGCCCATCCAGCGTCAATCCGCGCACGTTCAACTGCTGCGACCACAATCAGCTCCGGCATTCTCACCAACCGCGAAAGCCTGCTGGTGAATCCTGTCTTCACCGCGCTGCGCCGGGTGATGCCGGATATCTTTTCCTGCAAGACCACGCCGATGAAGACGTTGTCCGCATTTACGGCAAGCGCTGGGACATAGAAGTGTTCTTCCGCACGGCGTAGCAGCACCTGGAACTGGAGAAATGGTGCCAAAGCCTGGACTTCGACGCCCTCATAGCCCACACGATCATCGTGATGACCAGACACATCTTCTTCATCATTGAGAAACGCAGGATGGAGGATCCACGAACCCTCGGTCTGCTCTTCCACTGTTGTTGCGAAGAGGCCGAGGACTGCACGTTGGTCAGGGCTTTGGCCCAAATTCTAGGCATCACCCTGGAAAACCAGAAGAAACTTGGCAAAGCCCAGAGCCGGGCCGAGCGCATACTGCTGGAGGCTTTCCAAGAAGGAATGCGTAGTTTGGGACGCAATTTCGATTATATTTTCAATGAAAAAAGGTTGTTAGCTGCTAATGACTAACCCCGAAAGTCGAGATCCTTATTCTTTTTCATTCGATCCCTCCCCAGCTTTGGTACCTGTCCCGGGACCAGCGAAGGTATTTCATCAGCTCCCAATTGATCGATTCGGGATCAAATCGCTCACTGTCAAAGCTACCACCAGACCATTCCG
>CAZYZA010000009.1:0-53486 GCA_964651415.1 uncultured Desulfovibrionaceae bacterium | reverse complement strand
TGAGAATGGCGTTACGTCCTCGGGCTTCACCACGAGCTTCACCTCGGGCTTCACCACGAGCTTCACCTCGGGCTTCACCTTCCCGCAAGCCTTCCATTCTGCCTTGCTGTTTCCATTGTTCGGCAATTGTCATGACCAGATCCTCCTTATTCGGGGGAATGTTTTCCTGCACCAGATCATGCACCACGCTCTGGTCACTGTCCATGGGCTGGAGTCTGCGGTCACTGCTACTGAGAGGGTTGCGAATTTTGCGGCTTTGCGTTGTACGAAGAGGCGGCGCAGTCTGGGGGGAGGATCAGGAGGTCCGGGCGGCACCATGCAGGGCGAGCCGTGCGGCAGAGACGCACAGAGGGGTCAGTTCCGCCAAGACGTGGTTGCCCCACATGGTTTCGGGAAAACAGCCAAGAATCGACGTAGTGTCGAGGTTGAGCGCGTCATCCAGCGTTTTGTCGAGCAAGGTTTGGCAGCAGACGGACGCACAGACCATGCCATCGCCGGGGATGCTGGTCAGGAAGCCGACGTCAATGATCCTGTCGCCTTCGACCGCGACAAAGATTTCCACAAATCCACAGCCGTTCTCGGCCCGGCCGCAATGGCTCGGTCGGCCCGGCATGCCCAGATGCGGCGGGTCAAAGGCCATGATTTCCAGATCGTCCGGAGTCAGGGTCATCGATAGCGCTCGAATTTCTTGTAGTGGCCGAAGTCGAAGTTTCTGTTCAGCCCGCCGCTCTGATCCGATTTCCCCAAGCGACGCAAAGACAGGTAGAGTCCCAGACAGCCGGCCAGAAGCAGCAATAGTCCTATTTTTTCCATGATGATCCATCCTATTTTGTCGCAGGATAGTCTTTGGGTGCAGGGAGGCAATTTTGTCGGATTCGTCCGACAGGGATCAGCTTCCGGGCAGACCGCGTTCGACCAGAAAACGGATCAGGCCGGATGTGGTGGCAATGCCCAGTTTGCGCATGGCCCGGGTGCGATAGGTGCTGGCAGTGGTGATGGTTACCCCCAGATCCTGGGCGATCTGGGTCATGGTTTCGCCCTGGGCGATCTTGCGCACCACCTCCCGCTCCTGCCGTGACAGTCGGTCCAGGGCCGTGGTCGGATTGGCGGCCAGTAGGGCCGGACTGACAAAGATGCCGCCGTCCAGGACCGAGGTCATGGCCTCCTCCAATTCTTCGGGGGCGGAATTCTTGCTCAGATAGCCGCGCGCGCCCAGGGACAGGCAGCGCTGGGCGTATTCGGCTTCGTGATGCATGCTGAGCACGATGACCGGCAGACCGGGGTGACGTTCGTGCAGGTATTCGAGCAAGCCGAGGCCACTGCCGTCGGGCAGGGAAATGTCCAGCACAACCAGGTCGAAGGACGTCGTATCAAGGACTACCGTGGCTTCGTGCAGGCTTCCGGCTTCGGAAAAGCTGCACGGCGAAAAGCGGTCGGCAATGATGTTCATGGTTCCGCGGCGGACCACGGCGTGGTCGTCAACGATCAGAAATCGCATGGTGACTCCTTGGTCGGGGATAGGGGGACGCGGACCAGGATCCTGGTTCCCCCTCGTACGGGTCTTTGGATGTCCAGACTGCCGCCGACCTGCCTGATCCGCTCGCCCATGCCGATCAGCCCCAGGGAGGTCGGCGATTCGGCCTGGGCCGGGTCCAGCCCGCAGCCGTTGTCGGTCACGGACAGGGCGATTCTGCTCCGGCCGGCCTGGACCCGCACCCGCAGCCGGTTTGCCCCGGAATGGCGGGCCGAGTTGGTCAGACACTCCTGCAAGACCCGGTACAGGGCCGTGGACACATCCGGGGGCAACGGGGGGATGGGGCCGGTCTTGCAGTCCACGCTCAGGCCCGTGGCTTCGGCAAAGGTGCGGGCGCGCCAGGCCACGGCTTCGGCAAAGCCAAGTTCGTCGAGCATGGGCGGTCGCAGTTCGCGGGAAATGCGGCGGACCGTGGACAGGGTGGCTGCGACCAGGTCGCGCAGATCCCTGGCCTGGGTCAGACGGGGGTCGTCCGGGGCAAAAGTTTTTTCCAGCCGGTGCAGGCCCATGTTCAGGGCGGTCAGGTCCTGGCCGAGGACGTCATGGATCTCCCGCGCGATGCGGGTGCGTTCCTTTTCGATGCTGTCTTGCAGGTAGCCGGACAAAAGGCGGTAACGTTCCCGCGAGTGTTCCAGTTCCCGGGTCCGGGCCCGGACCCGCTCTTCCAGGTGCTGTCTGGCCTGATCCAGGGACGCCTGGGTGCGGACCCGGTCGGTGACGTCGCGCAGGGAGAGACGCAAGCCCAGATAGCGGCCGACAGGGTCGAAGACCCGCGTGGTTTCCTGCGCCAGCCAGACGACTTCGCCATTGGCTGTACGGATGCGAAAGTCCATGGACGCAATGGTTGTGTCGTGGCCGGCAGTCATCTGCCGACGCCAGTCCGGCAGATCCTCGTCAACGATGATCCGGGCGAAAAAATCCGGGTCGGCGATGGCCTGTTCCGGGGTGAAGCCGGTGACCCGCAGACACGACGGCGACACGTAGCGCAGCGTTCCGTCCGGGGCGACCCAGACCTCCAGGTCATAGGTGAAGTCGGCCACGGTGCGGTACATGGTCAGTCGTTGGTGCAGGCGGGTCTTTGCCCGCCGGAGACACGTTCCCTGTGCGATTCTGCGGGCAGGCCGCGTGGCCGGCGCACCATGCGGAGCATGAGGCGGATGCCCGGCGGCCGGGCTTGATGTATTGCGGATCATTCGGATGTTCCGGACGGTCCGAGCCGGACGGACCTGGTTACGCACAAGCCGTGCTTTTTAACTTTGTTCAGGATGGCCGTGTGGGACAGTCCCAGGCTGCGGGCCGCCTGACGTACACTGCGCGACCCTGTCAGCGTGGCCTCCAGGATTTCCTTTTCCAGACGATCCAGCTGTTCCTTGAGCGGCTGTCCGATCTGCGGCTTGACCCTGGTCGGGACGTGGCCGGGAATCCGTTCGACCAGCTCATGGGCCAGGATCAGAAAACGCTCGTCAATGACATCGCCGGGACAGAGGATGGCCGCCCGGTCGACCACGTTCTTCAATTCGCGCACATTGCCGGGCCAGTGGTGACGGCGCAGTTTGGCCAGCCCCGCAGTGGAGATGGTTTTGGTCGACCGTCCGGAGCGCTGGGCCAGAGTGAAAAGGAAATGCTCGGCCAGAAGGCCAATGTCGTCGAGACGCTGCTGCAGGGGCGGGATGTGAATGGGCAGCACGTTGATGCGGTAATACAGATCCTGGCGGAAGCGTCCGTCCTCGACCATTTTTTCCAGGTTGCCGTTGGTGGCGGTGATGATGCGCGCCCGGATGGGCATTTCGCCTGTGCCGCCGATGCGGCGTACGGCGTGATCCTGCATGACCCGCAAAATCTTGGCCTGGGAGGACAGTGGCATGTCGCCGATTTCATCCAGAAAGACCGTGCCTTCCCCGGCCACTTCGAACAGTCCGGCCTTGCCGTCCTTCAATCCCCCGGTAAAGGCTCCGGCCACATACCCGAACAGTTCGCTTTCCAGCAGATGCTCGGGCAGGGCCGCGCAGTTGATGGGCACGAACGGACCTGGACGCCGGCTTGCGGTGTGCATGGCCCGGGCAAAGAGTTCCTTGCCCGTGCCGGAGGCCCCGCGGATGCAGACCACGGAGTCGGCAGCGGCCAGGAGCTGGGCATAGGCGATGAGGTTGTTGATGGCCTGATTCTGGCCGATGATGTCCGAAAAGCTGACCTGGGCCGGCTCGGTCATGCTACGGGCCAGCATGCGGATTTCACGCATGTCCTTGGCCACTTCCACCGCGCCGATGATCTGTCCGGCCGCATCGCGAATGGGGCGGCAGGTGGCGAAGTATTGGAATCGTCCGGACGGGGTGACCAGGGTTTTTTTCACGTCGGCGCACTCCCGTCCGCCCAGGCTGTCGAGAATGGCCGTGTCGCCCAGGCCGAGTTCGCGCACGTCCCGTCCCAGGGCTTCATCCGGACTGAGTTTGAGAATGTCCTGGGCGACCTTGTTGATGGTCGTGACCCGTCCGGCCGTGTCCACGGCAATGACCGCGTTGGCGATATTGTCCAGAACCACGCCCAGGCGCTGGGCCTGCTCCTCGTGCGGCAGAGTGTGGATGGGATGGATGGAAATCAGACCGGGGATGTCGGTCAGACCCTGGGAGAGATCCGGCTGAACGGCGTCGGCCTGGCGGTTTTCAGCCTCGACAAAGACGTGGGCCAGGTCGTTCACGCGGTCCACGTCCATGGCCACGATGTTGTACATGCGGTCGGCGATGCGGCGGGACAGGTCGGCGACAATGCCGACCCGGTCATGGAATACGAGATGCAGCTTGGTGGGCATGGATTCTCCGGGATGGATCCTTGCCTATCAGGGCCGGTCCCGGCTGCCAAGGCCGGGGAGGTCGGGCGGGAGCGACTCCGCCGCCACGGGATCGAGCACGGTAAACAGACCGGTTGCGCTGCGGCCCAGGTTGTCGGTGACGCTGACCCGATGCCTTCCCGGTCCGGGCTGGACAAAGCGCGGGGTGGAAGGATCGGATTGGCCGACAAAGACGCTGTTCACGTACCAGTAATGGGTGGACGCGCCGGTTCCCGGAGCTGCGAGCAGGGACAGCTGCTGGAACCGGGACGGGGCCTCGGGTCGCAGCACGTAGGGTGTCAGGGCCGACGGGGACAGGATGACCGGCCCGGTTTCAGCGGGAACGTCCAGGCAGCCGGGGTGCAGCGGCGGCAGTCCTCCGGGGTCCCGACCCTGGGCCCGCTGCCAGGCCAGCAGCTCCGGGGGCCAGATCACGGCTGCTTGTTCCCGGCTTGGATGACCGAGCAGGCAGTCGCCGTGCAGGCGCAGACCTGAATCCTCATGCACAAAAATTTGTTGATGCATGGAACAGGGGGCCAGCCGGGTCACTCCGGCAATGGCCTGGGTCCGGGTGCGGGGACAGAGGGGGCCCGGCCGCTCTCCACTCACGGCGCAGACGGAAACGTAGGTCAGGCGGGGAGCGTTGATCCGGGGCAACCCCGTGCCGCCGGGCCGCAGGGCGCGAAAGAGATCGAACAGCAGCGGACCGGCGTGCCGCAGGCCGGAAATGTCCTTGCACTGGGAACCGTCCGGATTGCCGACCCAGACCCCGATGGCCAGATCGCGGCTGAGGCCGATGGCCCAGGCGTCGCGGTGGCCAAAGGATGTTCCGGTTTTCCAGGCCACGGCCGGGGCGTTGACCGTGAACTGCCAGGCGTCGGCCAGCTCGGGTCGGCGCACTGCGCTCAGCACGGACACCACCATCTGGGCGGCTTCGGGAGAAAACAGCCGCTCCTCCTGCCCGGTCGGAAATGTTTGGTGGGGCGTGGCGCTGACCGGTCGGTGCACGCCGCCGGAACCGAGGGTGGCGTAGAGATTGGTCAGTTCCAGCAGTCGGGTTTCGCAGCCGCCCAGAGCAACGGCCAGGCCGTAATGGCCGGGAGGCTGGTCCAGGGTGGTCAGGCCGCCCCGTCGCAGCAGATCGAGAAAGGCCGGTTGCCCGCATCGCGCCAGCAGACGCACTGCCGGAACATTGAGGGACTGGGCCAGGGCGAGGCGGGCGCTGACCAGGCCCTGAAAATTCTGGCCGTAGTTTTCCGGGCGGTATCCGGCAAAATCCGTGGGCACGTCCAGGAGCATGGTCTCCGGCGTCAGGTGTCCCTGGTCAAAGGCCAGGGCATAGAGCAGGGGCTTGAGGGTCGATCCGGGAGAGCGCCTGGACAGGGTATTGTCGACCTGGCCCTGGGCCGTGTCGTCCCAGAAGTCGGCCGAGCCGATATGGACCAGGATTTCGCGGGTGCGCAGGTCCAGGACGACCACGGCCGCGTTGGCGATGGCGGCTCGGCGCAGGCTGTCCATGCGCGCGGCCACCAGCCGTTCCGCCATGGCCTGCATGGAGCTGTCCAGGCTGGTGGGGAGCAGTCCCGTGGAATCGGCCCGGCCCTGGACCCATTGGCTGAAGTGCGGCGCGGCGCGGGGGATGTCCTGCTTGGCCGTCAGCAAGGGCCGGGACAGGGCGTCGTTGATATCGCGGGGATCAAAGGTCCGCTGGGCCAGGAAACGGCGCAGGACCCGGTCGCGGACCTGGATGGCCCGGTCCGGATGGCGCAGGGGGTTGTAGCGTGTCGGCGAGCGGGGCAGGACCGAAAGCAGGGCGATCTCTCCCAGGGACAGCCGGGACGGGTCCTTGTCGAAATAGTGCCAGGAGGCCGCGCCCACGCCGACGATATTGCCGCCGAACGGCGCCAGATTGAGGTACCAGGTCAGGATCTGGTCTTTGGAATAATGGGCCGAGAGCTGCAGGGCGCGCAGGGTTTCGATGAATTTGGCCCTGACCGTGCGCGGCGACGGGTCGGCCATGCGGGCGACCTGCATGGGAATGGTCGAGGCTCCGCTGACAATGCGGCCGCTACGCAGATTGATCCACAAGGCCCTGGCCATGGCCAGCGGATTGACTCCGGGATGGATGCGGTAATGGCGGTCCTCGGAATCAATGATGGCCGCGACCAGATCCGGCGCGACCTGGTCCAGGGTGACGGGAAAGCGCCACATGCCGTCAGGGGCAAGGAAATACCGCAGCGGCCGGCCGTTGCGGTCCAGTACCCGTGCCGACGGGGGCGGTTCGAGCCGTTCGACCGGAAAGGGGTAGAGCCGGTCCAGGGTCAGGGCCGTGATCACAACGATCAGAAAAAAAAGACACAGGGCCAGGACCGCTCTGGTCCCGGCCCTGAATGGGGCTGTCATGGCGTGAGCGTGTCGATGACCACCCGGATGGAGCCAAGCTCTCCCATGGCCCGCAGGTTGGGATTGTACATGGCTTCAACCTGGGCCGGGGGCAGGTGAAAGCGGCCCGGTGTCACGGCCCGCAGCAGGCTGTAGCGCACCTTCCAGCCCGTGCCGCGCAGATCGGTGAAAACCAGGACGCGGTCGTCGCGCAGGTCCTGATGGCCATCCATCATGTCCGTATCGTCCATCCACTGCAGTTTTTCCGTGGTCGACAGGCGCGGGTTCTCTACTTCCAGGCCGGCCGGCAGCAGACTCTGCACCACCACATTGTCCACTGCCCCCGAGGTGCTGCGGACCCTGGTTTTCAGGATCAGCAGGTCGCCCTGACGGATCTGGTCCGGATCAAGGGGTTGACCGTCACGGGTCAGCAGGACCTGCTCGATCTCCAGACCCTGGCTGTAGGGGCGATGGCTCTCCGCCGTGGGCGTGCCCGAGGTCAGGACCGAGTAGAAGACATTGCGGTCGGCCGGGGTCCTGGACAGGCTGATGGCTCCCAGGGTGGGGATGGCCGGCAGGACAAAGGTCTTGCCCTCGGCCAGGAACTCTTCGCCTTCGGGCCAGGTCAGGGTTCCGGTAAAGGGCCGGTCGTCCTGATGCCCGGCCAGATACTTGCCCAGGGCCATGAAGGCCAGGCTGGTTTCCTGGGTCGAATACCAGGTGTCGCGACTCAGATCTTGGCTGATGCGGGTGGCCAGATCGGCCAGGCGAGGGTCGTCCTCGGACGCGGCCAGTAGGATCAAGAGGGTCAGGGCCCGGTCGCGCAGGCCCGAGCCCAGGTTGCCGCCGCTGTCCCGGCGCTGGTCGTCAAAGGTCGGCTCCGGCCGCAGGAGTTCGAAACCCTGATCGCTGTGTCCGGTCAGGAAATACGCTCCGGCCAGCAGGGTGCGGGTCAGACCGTTCATGACCGGCGCGAACGTGGTGCGGACAAAATCCTGGCCGCCGAGATCGGGTCGTCCTCCCAGGGCCAGAACGTACAGGGCATAGGCCGACTGTTCGATCTGCGGGCCTTGGCTGCCGGGCCGGGGGGCCTCCAGGCTGCGCAGGTAGGCCAGGCCGGTCTGCAGCATGGCCGCCGGCGTGTGGTGTCCGGCGGCTTGGGCCTCCAGCAGGAAGTGCAGGGCATAGGCCGAAACCCAGGGGTCAGGGTCCGGGCTGCCGGGCCAGTAGCCAAAGCCTCCGCCAGGGGTCTGCATGGTCTGCAGGCGGCGGATGGCGGTCTGGACCAGTCCGGCCGGTCCGGTCCGGGTAAACCGGCCGGGAGCCAACTCCTTGGCCAGAGTGGCGAAGTGGATCAGGGGAAAGGCGCGGGAAACGGTTTGTTCCGCGCAACCGTGGGGATACCCCAACAGATTTTCAAGATGTCCGGCAAACTGCATCACGGGCAGGGTCGAGAGACGCACGGTGCGATGGACGGTTTCCGGCATGAGCGAGTCGGACAGGGCTTCGTCCAGGATGCCGGTTTGCTCTTTGAGCAGGCCGCTGCGCACAGTGCGTTGCACCGGCAGGAACGAACGCTGATCCACCTCCTCGCGGACGGTAATGGTTTCGCCGTTGCCTGTGGCGGTAAAGCGCAGGCTGACCCTACCTTCGGCCGCGCCGCAGGTGAGCGGCAGATGGACCGTGGCTTCAGTTCCGGCCGGCACGTCGATCTGTTCCGGCAAAGGTCCGAAGCGGGCCGGTCCATCTACGTCGGCCGAGAGCGCAAAACTTCCGGCCGTGGGCGTGTCGTTGCGCAGGGTCAGGGGAATGAGGACTTCGTCGTTCATGGCCAGGAATCGGGGCAGGGTCGGCGTCAGGACCAGGGGAGCGCGGACTCTGGTCATGGCCGTGGCCGCGCCAAAGGATTTGTCCCGACTCGCCACGGCCACGATGCGCAGGGCGCCCTGGAAGTCGGGCAGCTGAACGGTGTAGGTCAGACGGCCCATGTCGTCGGCCGTGAGCACGCCGGACCAGAAGGTCACGGGCCGCACCCGCCGGATGCCTTCGGTGCGCATGAACATGCCGGCCAGGGCTTCGTCGCCGCCGGCCAGAGGAATGCCCACGCTCAGATGGGGAAAGAGCAGGGCGAAGTTGTCGAAGCTGGTCACCTCCAGGGCGCGCTTGGCGTAGAAATGACCGAAGGGATCGGGGTTTTTGCCGCCGGCCAGCTGCATGATGCCCTCGTCGACCACGGCCACGGTGACCTTGGCCCCGGGTCTGGCCTGAACCGTCACGGTCAGGTCCGTTTCCGGCCTGACTTCGGCCGGGGCGTCGACGTCCAGGGTCATTTTGTTCGACAAGCTGTCGACAAAGAGCGGGATGGCGCCGAATGCCCGGCCCGGACTGGCCGGGGCAATGGACTGGCCTGGGCGCACCAGGGTCACGGTCAGATGGCGGTTGGGCTGCCAGCTTTCCTTGATCGGAATGCGGATCTGGCCGGTGTTGCCTTCCAGTTCGATCACGTCGAGATACTCGACCTCGCGGCCTTCTACCGCCACCAGGGCCTTGCCGGGGAAGGGGGAACGGATCTGGACCGAGGCAATATCACCGGCGCGGTAGCCGTTTTTGTCCGGGATCAGATCCAGGCGGGCCGGGTTTTGCACGGCCCAGGGCGAATATCCCCAGCCACCGCAGTAGAATTCGACCTCGCCGGCCGCACCGGAGGACGGATCGCTGAGCCGCACGCGGTAGGATCCGTAGTCCGGCGGAACCACCGAAAAACGGCCGTGGGCATTGCCGGCCTGCACCGTGGCCGTGGATACCTCCACCGGATTGCGCACGGATTCGTAGCGAAATCCGGTCTCGGTCCGTCGGACCACGGTCTGCCATTCGTCGCGCAGGAGAGTCGCGGTCAGTTCAGGATGGGGCACGGCATCGCCCCGGGGGGAGACGGTCACAAATTCGAATTCCGCAGCCTGCCCCGAGGAAAACTCCAGGGATATTGGCCGCTTGATGCCGGGGTAGAACGGATGGACATGGACGGGCACCCGTTCCAGGGCCGTTACGCCCCGTCCGCCCTGTTCGCGGACCCGGGCCGTGATTTCGGCTTCCAGGGCCAGGGGGGGGCGCAGGTCGTCCGGAAGATCCAGAATAAAGCTCTGGGTGCCGTTGGCATCCAGCACGCCGTCCGTGGTCAAGAGGGACAGCGGCTCAAAGGTCAGCCCGCTCACTCCGAAAGCATAGGCCTCGAAACCTTTGGGAGCAAAGCCCTTGGCCAGCAGGCGGCTTTTGACCGTGACCGGCAGCCCGGCGGCCGGGGGCCCGAACAGATAGCGCGAGGACACGGCAAAGGGGATCTGCTGTCCGGGACCGGCAAGGTCGGGAACGTCGGAGATGGCGACGTTGATCCGGTCCGGGATGAATTCCTCGACCTGATAGACATAGCTGCCGATGACCTGCCCGGCGGTGGTAACGGACAGTCCGTAGGCTCCGGTCAGGGACCAGTCCGGAATGTCCAGGCTGAAGGCGGCCATGCCGTCGATCAGCTCAAGGTTGATGGTGCGCAGAATCCGCCCCTGTGGATCGGTCTGTTCGAGGATGAGGGGCATGGGGCGGGGGGTGCCGAGGCGTTCGTCGCGGACCAGTACGGCCGCCTCCAGGGTTTCGCCGGGGCGGTAGATGTCGCGCTGGCCATAGACATAGGCCTGCAGTCCGGCCTGGCTGATGGTCATGCCGCTGACGTCAAGACCCGTGGTGTCGACGCTGAAACGGTCCAGAAAAATGAAGCTGAAGTCGTCCCCTCTGGTGGCCTGGATCATGGCCGGGCTGCCCAGTTCGTAGTCGAAGCCCTGCATGGGGATGCGGGCCAGGCCCTGGTCATTGGTCTCGGCTCTGCCCAGGATCTGATTTTTGTCGCTGCGCAGCTCGACCCGGACCTTGGGCAGGGCGGCCAGGGATTCAATGGAATTGGCCCAGATGACAAAGCCCAGGTCGTCCTGCTTGACCACCAGACCGATGTCCGTGCGCAGCACCCAGCGCACCGAGCCCCGGTAATCGCCGGGCAGGCTCAGACCGAGTTTGTACAGGCCGGGCCGCTGGTCCGGGATGAGGTCGGACATGGCCACGGTGCGGGTGGTCACGGTGTTGGGCGCCGTGGACACTTGGTAGGTCTGGCGGTGAATTTCGCTGCCGAGGTGGTAGGGAACGCTGTCGGCGGCGTATCCGCCGTCAAAGATGGAGTAGCCGTAATCCTGGAAGAGCGTGCCCAGGTTGTTGGGAAAAACGCGGCTGACCAAGAGTTCCACGCTGTCGGTGTTGATCAGTTCCAGACCAAGAAGTCCCTGGCCCTGGCGGGGCAGAAACATGCCGTTGGCCGCAAAGTCAACGCTCGGCGGCAGGTCCGGGATAGGCACGGTCTGGGTGAATTCCTTGTCCAGCACGGCTCCGTCGTCGGCCTGGACCCCCTGGCTCAGGGAAAGGGTATAGGACGTGCCGGGCTGCAGCTTGCCGCTGATGCTGAGCATTTTGCCGCGTGAGGACAGGGTGATTTCGCCGGCCGGACTGAGACGCAGGTGCGGACGGACTTTGCCTGCGGAAACCGGGGCGGAAAATTCAAGGTCAATGCGGGTCTGGCCTTTGTCGGCCACTGGGACGACATTGGCCACCCGTAATACCGGGTCCAGGTGCACCTTGATCTCGCGGCGAAAGTCCGTGCCCAGGGAAAGGGTTTTGTCGGCCACGGTCAGGGTCCGGGCGACGTGCAGGGTCAGGGTGCGCGGGGTCGGGTCTTTGCGGATGGGCTGAGAGCGGAAACCGAAATTGGTGCTGCGCCACGTGGTCTGCAGGGTCAGTTCGGTGCTCTGGCCCTTGTCGTCGGTCAGGCTCAGGGCCGCCAGCAGTTTTTCCGGATCGACCGGGGCGTTGAAGATGATCCGCCCCTCAATCTCGATCATGTCCGCTCCGGCCTCGGACGCCAGTTCGTTCATCAAGAATTCCTGGATCTCGAAACTGCCGGTGCGGAAGGCCGCCCTTGGTTCTCCCTGGATCAGATCCGGCGGGAAAAGGGCCGGGTCAAGCTGCAGGCTGTATTCCATGTCCAGCGGCAGCGGGCTTTGCGCCAGAAATTTGAGGGTGTACGGATTGGTCCAGAGCCATTTTCCGTCCACGGCCGGAGTGATGGTCGCCGGATTGTCGGCCTGACGGGCGTTTTCCGGAGCAGGCTGGGTGAATTCGACGTTGACCACGGTCCGCTGTCCACTGTCCAGGGTGACCGCGGCCAGGGACAGTCCCTGCTCCGGCGACGGCAGGTATCGGTCCTTGAGCAGCCAGGCCTGTCCAAGGGTGGTCAGCAGAAGCAGGGCAATGAGCCAGTTTTTGGCAGTGGCGGACATACGCACCTCGTGGCGGTTGGGGGATGGGTAGGCCAGCTGTGGCAAGGAGCGCGGCAAAAAGCAAGGCCCGGCTGCTTTCAGCGGACACGGTCGCCAAACGTCGCGGCCCGGGACCGTTTTCAATTCCGCGTCATGGGTACGTGCAGAACACTTGGATACAATTGCATACACAACTTTAACAGAAAGATGCCGCCGGATCGGTTAGGTACGGGCATTGCTTGTGTCCAAACAACATTAAAAGCGAGGTATGCATCTGATGAAGATTGTTTTGTCCACAGTGATTGTGTTGCTGACACTGTCCGGTGTGGCTCATGCTCAGGGCGAGTTGAGCGGATCGGTGAAGGTGGGGGCCGTTGTTTATGGCGGCCGGCCTTCACAGCTTGATGTGGATAAGGATGCCAGGAAAATCAGTTCCCTGGAGAAAAAGCGTGATCGCGCCAACGGTGTCGGTCCTGATCTGGAATTGAATTTGGGCTATGGCCTGGATACGGGAACTCACTTCGGACTTGAAGCCAACCTCGGGGGTGTCCGGCTGAGCGCGGCCCAGATTCTGGACGGATTGGGGACGATGGTGCTGACCGGCGGACTTGCTTTGGGTGAAGAATGGAAGGATCCGTATGTGGTGGGGCGTAAACGTTCCTCAACCTGGAGCCGGGATCTGGGCGCGGGAGTGGCGTGGACCGGAATCCTCGGAAGCGGAGCCTTTGTGGGGTACGATGCGACGTTTCATGCACTGGGCGACGACAGGACGCCGGACCGCGACGACAAGCTCGGCCGCAAGGGCGTTGTCCATGCCGTGACCGCCGGTTATGAATTTGTTTTTGGCGACAACCACGCCTTGACCGCAGTCATGATCGGTCAAAATGGCGTGATGAAGGGGAAGGCGGACAGCTTCAACGCCTTGGGCGGAGGGCTGTCGTATCGACTGCCGCTGGGTCGGCAGGTGAGCTGGGAATCGTCAGTTCATGCTTTTCGCCGGATTTTCGACACCGATCATCCGGATTTCGGGAAGACCCGCAAGGAAACCGTTTTCTGCGCGGAAACCGGGTTGACCTGGGACGCTCCGTTGGGCTGGGATGACTTCGCCCTGCATTTCAACGTCGGTTTCGAAAAAACACAGGCCAACATTGACTTTTTTGATTCGAGCGGCGCCATGGTCATGACCGGCGTGTCGTATTCGTTTTGACGGCAACGGGGATGAGGTCTTGCCCGGCCTGCGAAGGAACCTGTCGCCGGGCTCGTTAGATCGCAAACTGTCCGGCATACGGGCCGGAAGGAGAAATGATGGTGAAACGTTGGGCATTTATAATGATGTTGTCGGGGCTTTTCGGAGTTCATTCGGGCCTGGCCGGCGAGGAGACGGACCGGACCGGGCAGGGGCTGGCTGCGGCCCGGGCCTGGTTGGAAGTGGTCGACGCCGGGGATTACGACCGGAGTTGGGACCAGTCCGCAGAACTTCTCCAGGCTGTGGTCTCCAGGGAAGAATGGAGCGGGATGCTGGAGCAGGTTCTCGGCGCGCTGGGTCCGGTGATGGCGCGGGAATTCCGCTCGGCCTCCTATTCCACCGCACTGCCCGGTGCGCCGGACGGCGAGTATGTGGTTGTCGAATTCTCCACGACCTTTGCCAACAAAAAGGCCGCCGTGGAAACCGTCACTCCGGTCCGGGGATCAGACGGTTCCTGGCGGGTCGCCGGCTATTACATCAACTGAATTCTTTCCCTGCAGGCCGGGCGTTCAGCAGCTCGCGCGGCCTGCAGGGGTCTGCATTATCCGCCCCGTCTCGTCGTGTTTCTCTGCCGGAACGTTTCAAGCGTTCAGGTCCGCAAACCGGGGGCATCCGGCTGCGGCCAGCGCACTTCAAAACAGGCCCCGCCCAGGGCGGATTCCTCTGCCCGCGCAGTGCCTCCGTGCCAGACCGCGACCTGCCGAACAATGGCCAGCCCCAATCCGTACCCGCCGTCGCTGCGCGACCGGCTGCTGTCCACCCGCTCGAATGGTTCGAAAATCCGTTCACGATCCTCTTCCGCAATGCCCGGCCCGTCGTCCTCAACGCGCATGATTACGTCCTGGTTCCAGTCCCTGGACAGCTCGATATGGATGCTTGATCCGGCGTGGCGGGCGGCGTTTTGCAGCAGATTGTCCACGGCCCGAGTCATCAGCCGGGCATCGATCATGATCTCTTGCGCATCACTGCGGGCCGTGATGCGCAGATTGCGGCCGGGTTCCATCCGCATTTGCCCGATCCGTTCGTCCAGCCAGGCCCGGGCCGGAACGGAGATCGGATTCAGTTCCGGCCTGGCTCCATCCAGTTTGGCGTAGGTCAGCAGTTCTTCCACCAGCCCGTTCAGTTCGTTCACATCGTTTCGGATTCCTTGCAGATGACGGTCCCGCGCCTCCCTGGTGGTGGCGTCGAGCATTTCCAGGCCGAAACAGATGCGGGAGATGGGGGTCCGGAATTCGTGGGACACGGCGTTGATGAGCATTTTGTGCGAGGCCAGCAGCCGGTCGATGCGGGCAGCCATGGCGTTGAATGTGTCGGCAAAGGGAAAAAGCGGGCTGTGCCGGGGAATGCGGGCCTGTACCCACAGATGCCCTTTGCCGAAACTTTCCGCCGTGCGGGTCAGTTCCCGGATGTGGCGCCAGAGCGGAACAACGCCGACAGCGGTGAAGACGGCCAGTGTCAGCATCAGGCTTGGCCAGAAGACCAGCTCGACGCTGACATGCTCGAAATCTTTGATGGGTCCGAGAACCAGGGCCCGGTCGCTACCGGGTAGCCGGCGGTAGAAATACTCGCCGTCGGACATGACAACGATCTGGCCCTGCTCCAGCATCTGGCGGGCGCTTGGCGGAAGTTGCACCTCGTCGAGACCGGACATGACCACGCGAAAGCCGAAGTGGCTGTCGATTTCCCGGACCGCCTCCGGCCATTGGTCCGGCGGCAGGCGCAACAACTCGCGTTCGAGGAGATAAAAGGGGCCCTTGACGAGGTCGGTCAGGTATTCGTGCAGTGATTCGGCCAGGTAATGTTGTATGCACCAGTTGGCCAAGGGGACAAAGCAGAACTGAAGAAAGAGCAGTATGCCGACCACAAAGGAGAATACGTAGAGAAACAGGCGTTTCATGGCATGAGGTCCTTGTTCATTGGGCGCTGCGGCTGATCCAGGCTTCGGGCACAAGAAGGTATCCCTGGCCCCAGACCGTCTTGATTTTGCGCGGCGAGCGGGCGTCGTCGTCAAGTTTGCGCCGCAGCCGGGAGACGGCCAGGTCCATGGCGCGGTCCAGGCCGTCGTATTCGATGCCGCGCAGTTGGCGGTACAGGGTGTTGCGGTCGACAATGGTCCCGGCCTGGGCGGACAGGGTCCAGAGCAGATCGAAATCCATGGTGCCGAGTTCAATCTCCCGCCCATCCAGCTGGACGGTGCGGGCGCGTCGGTTGATCCGCAGGGCCCCAAGTCTGACTTCCTCCGGACTCTCGGATTGTTCGGACGGCGTGGCCCGGCGCAGCAGCGCCCTGATCCTGGCCAGCAGGACCCTGGGGATCACGGGTTTCTTGACGTAGTCGTCGGCCCCCATTTCCAGGCCCGCGACCTGATCCATGTCGTCCTCGCGGGCCGTGAGGATGAGCAGAGGGCCGGGAAAATGGGGGCGAATTTCCTGGCAGACCGTCAGGCCGTCCTTGCCCGGAAGCATCAGATCCAGGATGACCAGGTCCGGATTTTCGTCCAGGATGCGCCGGCCGGCCAGGTCGCCCCGGTATTCGGGCAGAACCCGGAATCCCTGCGCCGTCAGATATTCCTGAATCAAAGCCGAGAGTCGTGTGTCGTCTTCCACCAGGAAGATGGTTGTCTTGTCCATGGTCAAGTCTCCGCGTTGAGATGCGAGCCGTTGCCGCCGGTGGTGTTGTTCGGGCGACTTTTGCCCATTTGGTCGGAAATGGGAACCCGTGTCCTCTACTGCCGTGTCGGCGAAAAGTCCGTTTGCGCAGGATGGTCAGCGAAAAATCTCTTTCGGGCGTCGCACGTGGCCAGATAGACCACGGGCACGAAAACCAGGGTGACCAGGGTCGCGAACACGACCCCGAAAGCCAGGGATACGGCCATGGGGATCAGGTATTGAGCCTGGAGGCTGGTTTCGAAAATCATGGGGGTCAGGCCGAAAAATGTTGTGGCCGTGGTCAGGATGACGGGTCGGAACCGGCGGGCCCCGGCCAGAAGGGCCGCCTTTTCCGCGGGTTCGCCGTCTGTTCGGGCGGTGTTGATGCGGTCGACGAGGACAATGGCGTCGTTCACGCAGACGCCGCTCAGGGCGATGATGCCGCACAGGGAAAGAATGCTCAGCGGCAGGTCCAGCAGCAGGTGTCCCAGAATGGCCCCGGCGACGCTGAACGGAATGGCCGCCATGATCAGAAGAGGCTGGGTGTAGGATTTCAGCGGCACGGCCATGAGTGCGTAAATCAGAAAAAGGGCCAACAGACTCCCTCTGACCAGCGCCTGAACCGACTCGTTCTCCTCCTCTACTTCACCGGACAGCTGCCACCTGAGGTCCGGCCGGTGGGCGCTCAGCGCGGGCAACGAGTCCCGGCTCAGTTCTTCCATCACGGCCTCGGGAGTTGTCACGGACTTGTCGACGGTGGCTCTGACGTGGGTGGTTCGACTGCCGTACAGACGCTCGATGACTACCGGGGCCGGGGAAGGTTGCGTGTCGGCGATCATGGTCATGGGAACGGTTTGGCCGCCGGGCAGGGGGATATGCATCCGGGACAGATCTTCGAGGCTGTCCCGATCCGCCCGGGGGGCGAGGATGCGCACGACGACGTCTTCTTCACCCCGTTGCAGGCGCACCGCTTCTTCGCCCTGAAAAAAGTGGCGGATCTGCCGGGCAAGGTCGAGTTCGGTCAGGCCGAAATGGGCGGCTTCGGGTCTGAGGCGGAACAGGAGTTCCGACCTGGATTCGGCTGCCGTGCTCCATGCGTCCCGGACTCCGGGTATGCGTTCCAGAGCGGCGCACAGCTCCTGGGCCGCTGCCGTCATGTCGTTCAGATTGCGACTGCTGAGCTGGATCTCGACCTGCTCTCCGGTGGCAACATCCGCAGACCCGAAACGCAGGCTTCGAGCTTGCGGCAGGGGCGGCGCGCTGTTTTTCCAAAGGCCGGCAATGGTCGCGGCGTCCGTCATTCTTTCCTGGCCGGGGCTGAGTTCCGCGATGAGGAAGAGGACATGGTCGCCGCTGGTGTAGGCGATGGTCTGGCGGATGACATCGTTTTTTTCGTCACCGTCCCTTTGCAGGCGTGAATTGACCTCTGTTGCGGCGGATTCCAGGGAACGGGCTGCGTCCAGCAGGCGATCCTCCGGGGTGCTTGCCGGAAATTCAGCCATGGCGACGATGAATTCACCGGGAATGTCCGGAAAAAATACGCAACGGATCAGACCGCTGGACAACAGGCCGGCGCAAAGGATGAGCACGGACGCGAACAAGGATACGGTGACTCTTTTGTTGCGCAAAGCCCGGGTCAGGGCCGGGACGTAGACATTGGCGACAAAAGCCTGTTCCCGGGAGGTCACGCGGCTGCGGATTGCGGTCATGAAGTCCGGTGCACGGGAGGATCGGGCCAGGTGGGCCGGCAGGATCAGTTTGGATTCCAGCAGGGAGATGAACAGGCAAAGCATGACCACCGAGGCGATGCCGGAAAAAAGCCGGCCGCTTGCTCCGGGTAGAAAAAGCAGGGGCAGGAAGGCGGCCATGGTGGTCAGCACCCCGAAGGTGATGGGCATGGCCACGGCGCGGACGCCCTTGATCACTCCGGCCGTCGTGTCGTCGTGGCGGTGACGTTCAGCGCTTTCCGCCGTGACAATGGCGTCGTCGGCCAGGATGCCGACGACCAGGATGAAACCGTAGAGCGTCAGCATGTTCAGGCTGGCGTTGATGGGCGAAAGGGGCATCAGGCAGAGGGCACCCAGGTAGCTGACCGGGATTCCGACCACGGTCCAGGCGGCCGTGCGCAGGGGCAGAAACATGGCCAGGATGATGAAGACGCACAGTCCGCCCTGAGCCAGATTTTTCAGCAGCAGGTTGATGCGTTCCTTGAGCACGACGGACTGGTCGGCGACGATATCCAGACTGACACCGGCGGGCATGGGCCGGTTGCGTACGAATTCATGCACGGCCGAAGCCACGCGCAAGGTGTTTTCGGCGTCAATGCGTTGGACTTCCAGCCCCAGGGCCGGGCGGCTCCGGGCGCGCAGAAATCCGGGAGCCTCAGAGAATCCGTCCGTGATCTCGGCCACGTCGCCAAGGGTCAGGCGAGTGCCATGCGTGTCGCTACGGAGCACGATGGCTGCAAGGTCGGCAGATGTGGCGGGTTTGTCGTGGGTACGGATCAGTATTTTGCCGTTGGCCGTTGTCATGCTGCCGGCAGGCATGCTTACGCAGCTGGCGCGCACGGCCTGCACCGCGTCGTCGAAGGACAGGCCGTGGGCCTGAAGGGCGGCTGCGGAAATTTCCACCCGTACCTCCGGCTTCCGGGCTCCTTCAATGCGGATCTGGCTGACCTGGCCGGTGGCCAGGAGCTCATCCCGGATCATCCTGCCCAGGGCCGCGAGCTCCTTTTCGTCGATGCTCCCGGACAGAATGAGCCAGAGCACTTCCGAGACAAAAACTTCTTCGGTAATGCGGGGGGTCTTGACGCTGTCCGGAAAAGACTCGATTCCCTCGACTCTGGAGCGGACCTGGTCGAGCAGACGACGCATGTCCACCCGCTCCTTGGCCGTGAGGGTCACTTCTCCCAGTCCTTCGGCGGCGGTCGCGGTGATTTTCTTGACTCCGGAGATGCCGGCCAGGGCCATTTCGATTTTGCGCACCACGCCTTCTTCCACGTCCGTCGGCGACGCGCCGGGATATTCGACCCGCACCAATACTTTGCCGGTGTGGATGCTCGGAAAACTTTCCAGCGGAACAACCTGCAGGGCGCTCAGGCCGCCGATCACGGCCAGCAGCATGAGCAGATCGGCCGCGACCGGATTGAAGGTGAACCAGCCGATCAGGCCGCGGTGCCGTCGGATCATGGCTGCCGTCCCATGGCGTCGTTCCGGGTGCTGTCTTCACTGGGGTCGACGATGATTCCCGACACCAACGGCGTTGGAGCAGGCACACAGTAAAACCCGTGCAGGTCCGGAGACGTCCTGATCCAGGCTTCACCTTCCGATCGATGCGCGACATGGGCTGGAAACGAGGTCAGCCTGTTGTCCGGTCCGACGGTGGCGAGCCGGTTGTCCGTGGTCAGGGCCTCTTCGGGCACGGGGATGATTTCCGTAAAATCAGGGCCCAAGATTTCGGCTTCGAGGAACATGCCAAGCCAGACGTTGGCGTCCGAAGGATTCAGCCGGGCCACTGCCGTCAGCGTGCGTGTCTGCCGGTCGAGATCGCCAGCGGCCCGGATCAATCTGGCTGTGGCCAGGGTGGCGTTGCGGGAAGACAGACGAACCGGCCATTGCAGTTCTGTCGGCAATTCGCCGGGCGCAAGCTCAAGCCGGCGAGCCTGGTCGATGGTCAGGGGCAGTCGGATTTCCAGGACAGACAGGTCGCAGAACTCTGCCACCACGGCGCCGGGTTCAAGGTATTGGCCGAGTTCAACGGATTTGCTCCGGACCATCCCGACGAACGGGGCGCGGATCGTGGTTCGGCGCAGATTGTCTTCGGCGCTGCGGACGGCGTCGCGGGCGGCCTCGACTTCGGCTCTGGCTTCCGCCAATTGCGGTTCCCGCAAGGCCAGGGATGACGGGGCCGGCATGTCCGGGCTCCGAAAGTCGTCCAGGGCCTGTTCGGCCAGAAGTGACTCCCTGGCCAGACGATGCTGTGCCGTGGCCAGGGCTGCCCTGGCTCGGGACACCGTTGCCCGGTATTCAGTGGAGTCGAGCTCCAGCATGGCTTCTTGCCCGGCAAACAAGCCTCCGGAATAGAATTTGGGAGATACCCGGATGATCGTTCCGGAGACCGTCGAGATCACGGTCGTCGCCAGTGCCGGCTCGATGGCGCCGAAGGCTCTGGTCGTGTACCTGCGCGGCTCGGTGACAAGCTCGCGCACGGTGACCCGGGGAGGCGGGGATGGATGTTCGGATCGGGCCTGGTCGGGCTGAAGGGCATGCATCAGGGCCACGCCTGTGCACGCCAGAAGGAGAATCAGCGTCGAAAGACGCAGGGCTTTGTGTTTCATGCGGATCGTCTCCGGCGTAATTCTGATTTCGCGGAATTGTTCATGAATGTGCGCTTGTGGTCCGGCATCAAACTGTCGAGGCGGGCCCGGCTGCAATTATGGGCCGCCAGCGTCATGTCTTCGCCCAAGGCCAGGGCCAGGTTTATTCCATTGACAAAGCGCTCGGTGCGGATGGCCAGTTTTTCTTGGCGCGCGAGGATGACCTGGCGGCGGGCCGCTAGGGCGTGGGGCAGATCCTCTTCGCCGGCCAGGTATGCCTTCCAGGCCAGGGACTCGGCCGCTTGGGACAGGACGAGCCGGCGGCCGGCGACCTCAAGGCGAAGGTGCAGCGCCGTTTCCGTGTCCAGGCAGTCCCCGACATCCTGGACAGCGGTGTGGACGATTCGGCTGAACTGGATCCAGGCCTGTTCGGCTTCAAGGGTCGCGCCCCGGATCTCCGCGCGCAGTCTGCCGCCCCGGAACACGGGCTGAAGCAGGCCCGCACCCAGGCTCCAGGTCGTGGCGGAAGGGTGTGCGAGGCGGTGGACCTGATGGGAAAGACTCCCCAGGGCGGCGGTCAGGGAGATATCCGGCAGCAGGGCTTTTTCGGCGCCGGAGGTGTGCAAGTCTGCGGCGAGCACGCGCATTTTGGCCGCGCGGATATCGGGACGTCGTTCCAGCAGCCTGGCCGGCAGCGTGTCGAGGGGCGGCTGCGGAGCGTCTGGAAGTTCGCTGCTTTTTATATCAATGACAACGTCCGCTTCCAGACCGAGCAATGCGGTCAGGGCGCGCACAAGCTGTCGCGATTGCCGACGTCTGTTTTCGATCTCGTCATCGGCTGCGGCCTTTTCCATCCGGATCCGGTTCAGGGTTTCAACAGGAGCCAGTCCGCGGGAAAAACGCTCCGTGATGACTTTCTCGCCGACGTGCAGGGATTCGAGATGCTCTTCGGCCAGCCGTTCCTGGCTGCGCGCACCGATGATTTCCCCCCACAAGCGCAGGGTCTGGGCGGCAAGGGATCGGCGGGCGGCTTCCACGTCCTGCGCGGCAGCCGCGAGTTCCGTATCCGAAGCCCTGGCCTGGTCATGAAGGCGGCCCCACAGATCGAGCTCCCAGCGGACAGTCATGTCCCGGCTGAAACTGCTGGTCCGGATGGGGGCATCCTTGTCCACGACCTGCCGTTCCCGGCCGGCCCGCAGGGAGAACTCGGCGGCAGGCAGGCGCCGGCCGTTGGCTGCGGCCAGGCTGTTTTGGGCGATTTCCATGCGGACCAGCGCCAGGCGGAGGTCGAGGTTGGCGCGCAGCGTTTGCTGGATGAGACGCTGGGCTTCAGGGTCCAGGCGGGCATCGAGCGACTTTGCTGTCCATTCGGAGGCGACGCCGGGGGGCATTGTCCAGGATTTTGGCGGCTGAATCGCAGCAGGGCGGTCCCCAAAGCGCGGGGCGCCGGTGCAGCCCCACAGGACAGCGCTGAAGAGACAGAAAACGATTGTTCTGATGAAAATGGTCATGGCGGCATGCTCCGTTGACAGGCGGCTACCATGGGCCTCATGCCCGGTCTGTGCAGAAGATGTACGACGATGTCACCAAATGTAAGGGTGGTGCAGTTCCGCGCCCATGATGCCCTGGTGCGTCGCAGCATTACGGCAAGGCTCTGCTTTTCAAGATGAGGGTATTGGTCTACACCCGGCCGAAGGAGGAACTATGATCACATTACTTATTGTTCTGGCGCTCGTTGCCGCCGTGGTGTTGTGGGCCATCGGCATCTACAACTCCCTGGTGCGCAAGCGCAGCATGGTCGAGGAAGCCTGGAGCGGCATTGATGTGCAGCTCAAACGGCGCACGGATCTGATTCCCAATCTTGTCTCCACGGTCAAAGGCTACGCGGCCCATGAAAAAGGCACGCTGGAAGAGGTGGTCCGGCTGCGCAATCTGGCCCAAAACGCACAGGGTGTGGGCGAGACGGCCCAGGCTCAGGGTTTGTTGGGCGCTGCTCTGGGCAGGCTCATTGCCCTGGCCGAGAATTATCCGGAACTGCGGGCCAGCGAAAACTTCGCGCAACTCCAGGCGACGCTGGGCGAGATCGAGGACCAGATCCAGCTGGCCAGACGTTACTATAACGGTGCTGTGCGGGATCTGAACATCAGCGTGGAGTCCTTCCCGTCCAATCTGGTCGCGGGCAGGTTCGGGTTTGCCAAGGCGGAATTCTTCGAACTTGAAAGCGCTGCCGAGCGGGCTGTGCCGTCGGTCAGTTTTTGAATTTTGAGCCGGTTTTTCCGGATTGCATGGAGATGTCGATGCGAAGCATATCACGGGGGCCTGGCTTCTGGCTGATCGTCCTGGGTTTTGTCTTGATGCTCGGGGCGGGTGAAGCGGCGGCGGAAGAGCGGATTCTGGATTTCTCGTCCACCGTGCTCATTGATCCGGACGGTTCCGTGCTGGTGTCCGAGGACATTACGGTCCGCAGTGAAGGCGATCAGATCAAGCGGGGCATTGTCCGGGAGTTCCCCACAATCTACCGGGGTGCATCGGGGCGTACGGTGCGGGTCGGCTTCAAGCTGGTCGAGGTGCTGCGCGACGGTCAGGCCGAGCCGCATCATGTGGAAACACAGGACAACGGTGTGGCCATTTACATCGGCAGCCGGGATGTTCTTCTGCCCCGGGGCGAGTATCGCTACAGGATCACGTATCAGAGTACTCGGCAATTGGGGTATTTTGAAACGCACGATGAACTGTACTGGAACGTCAACGGCAACGGCTGGCGTCTGCCCCTGGACACGGTACGCTGCACCGTGATCCTCCCGGACGGAGCGTTGGCCCTGGACGCCGTGGCCTATGAGGGACCGGCCGGCAGCACGGACAGTCGAAAGTACCAGGGGGGGCAGGATCGTGTGATTTTTGAGTCCAGCCGTGCGTATCGGCCAGGAGAGGGCCTGACCGTGGCCGTGTCCTGGCCCAAGGGTTTTGTCGCCGAACCGCAGTTGTCGCTGACAGAAAGACTGGCCGAGTCCGGTCCGCTGATACCTGTCGGCGGGGCGTTGCTGGTTTGCCTGTATTATTTTCTGGCGTGGCTCAAGGTTGGTCGCGATCCGGCCAAAGGGGTCATCATCCCGCGTTTCGGTCCACCCAAGGGTTTTTCTCCGGCCATGGTCCGCATGCTCTGGCGCATGAAATTTGATGCCACGGCATACACCGCCGGCATCGTCAATATTGCGGTCAAGGGAGGGCTGAAGATCACCGAAGACGTGTTCGATCAGCTGGAGCTTGCCTCCCGCCCTCCCGCCAATCTGTCCGTCGGCGAAAGGGCGGTCTGGGATGAGTTGAGCAAGGCCGGTCAGAAGATTGTGTTGCGCAACACGAACCACCGGGTGGTCAGCCGCGCCAGACAGGCCATGCGCGATCGCCTCACCAAGGAATTGTCCACCACCTATTTCAAGACCAATTCGGGCTGGGTTGCTCCCGGGGTGATCCTGACCGTATTGTCCATGGCCGGGGCGGCGTGGACCGTTTCCGAGCCCGAGGTGCTGTTGTTCATGGCGGTCTGGCTGACCGGGTGGACATTCGGCTGCGTCATGCTCGTGCGTCAGGCCTGGAGCAGCTGGCAGGCCCGGGGAGTGATGGGCAAGGCTGGGGCCGTGGTTTTGACGGCCATGGCCGTGCCGTTTGTCGGAGCGGAACTGCTGGCCCTGGGTTTGATGGTCAGCTTTGTCGGTCTGACCGCCGGAGCGGCCATTTTGGCCATGATCTGCATGAATGCCCTTTTTTACGAGCTGCTCAAGGCCCCGACGCTGGTCGGAAGACAGTTGCTGGACGAAATCGAAGGGTTTCGAATGTATTTGTCCGTTGCCGAAAAGGATCGTCTCAATTTCATCCATCCGCCCGAAGAGACGCCGCAGCTTTTTGAGAAGTTCCTGCCCTATGCCATGGTCCTGGACGTGGAAAATCAGTGGGGCGAACGTTTTGCAAAAACCTTGTCCTCGGCCGGGTACGAACCGCAGTGGTATTCCGGTTCGTCGTTCAGACCCGGCAGTCCGGGAGGCTTTGCGACCTCCCTCGGCAGGGGTTTGAGTTCGAGCATTTCCTCGGCGTCCACCGCGCCGGGATCCTCTTCGGGCATGGGCGGTGGTTCGTCGGGCGGCGGTTCTTCCGGCGGCGGTGGTGGCGGAGGCGGCGGCGGGGGATGGTAGAGGCTGTGGGGCCGGATTGATCAGTCCATTACGTGGACAAAGTTGACATAGTCTTCGATGGTCAATTCCAGTTCCGCGACCTTGATTTCGGACAGATCCAGCCGGATGGCTTCAGGGCTGGTGGCCAGATCCAGGTCCGGGTAATGCTTGGTGCCGATCCCGGCCTTGGACAGGGCTTTGTTGGCCAGACTGACCATGGTCAGGATCACGTTGTGCTCATCCTGGTCGCTGTCGTGATGATGCCGGGCCACGCTGCGGTATGTCTCGGGAAGGTTCCAGGTTTCGAGCAGCTGGGCGCCAAGAGATGCGTGCAGGGTGTCGAGCACTTCCTCAATGAATGACTGGGGGATGTTGTCGGTCAGCTTGCCGGCCTGCCGCAGGTCGGAAATGGCCAGCAGCAGAAACGCCTTGCCGATGTCGTGGAGCAGCCCGGCGAAAAAGGCCTCGTTGATCTTGCTCGGCAGGCGGCACTCTTTGGCGATCCATTTGGCGCCCAGGGCGCAAGCCACGGAATGCAGCCAGAGTTCGTCCATTTGGCTGCGGATAAACGGATCGTTGGCCGTAAAGGTCTTCTTCTGGGTCAGCATCGTGATCAGGTTGGCCACCTCGGCCAGACCCAGACGAACAATGGCGTTCCGAACAGTCGTTATTTCCTGCATGCCCCGATAAAAGGGCGAATTGGCTGCCTTGAGCAACTGGCCGGTCAGGGCCGGATCGCGCAGGATCTGCTTTTCAATGATCGTCATGTCCGGTTCGGGCTTGGCCATCTCCTGCTGCACCGCCACGGCGGTGCGGTCAAACGCGGGTAGCTGGGCCTGGCCGGATTTCACATGGTCTTTCAGACTGTCGATAAACGATTTTTCATCAGTCACGGCTATACTCCAAGCAAGCGGCGGGTTTCTTCCAGCGGTCGGGGTTTCAGGACCAGGGGCAGGCAGCGCATGACCTCGTCCAGCGTGGTCTCCCCTTCGGCCGCTTTGACCAGGCCTTCTTCGAACAGGGTGACCAAGCCCGCGCTTTCCAGGCCGATCTTGCGAATGTCAAAGCTGGTTTTGCGTTCCAGAATGGCGTTGCGGACCATTTCGTCCAGAATGAGCAGTTCGAAGACCGCGATCCGTCCTCTGTAGCCGGTATACCGACAATGCGAACACCCCGCTCCCTTGCGGAAGTTCGACCCCTGAACCATGGCCTGGGTGTAGCCGAAAATCTGCAATTCGGCCGGGGTCGGCTTGTAGGAGGTCGCGCATTCGGGACAGACCCGTCGTAAGAGTCGTTGCGCCACGACGCTGACCACGGTGGAGGAGATGAGAAAGGCCTCGATGTCCATGTTCATCAGCCGGATCAATCCGCCGATGGAGTCCTCGGTATGGAACGTGGTCAGGACCTTGTGCCCGGTCAGGGCAGCCTGGACCGCGACTTCGGCCGAATAGTTGTCGCGGATTTCGCCGATGAGGATGACATCCGGGTCCTGGCGGACAATGTGGCGCAGGGTTTCTTCAAAGGTCAGGTTAATCTTGGGGTCGATGGAACATTGGGAAATGCCCGGGATGACGTATTCCACGGGCTCTTCGGCCGTGATGATGGACAGAAGCGGCGTGTTCAGGTGGTGGATGCAGCTGTAGACCGTCGTCGTCTTGCCTGAGCCTGTGGGCCCGGTGATGATGACCACTCCGCTCGGACGGGAAAGGGCGCCGTCGATGAAGCGTTTGAGCATCCTGGGGTACATGCCGATGCCGCTGATGTCGATGAGGTTGCCCTGGCGGTTGAGCAACCGCAGCACAATGGCCTCGCCGTGAATGGTCACGTAAAAGGATGCGCGCATGTCGAGCTCGCCGCCCGCATATTCAAAAAGAATTCTTCCCCCCTGGTGTCTGCGTTTTTCCGCGATATCGGCCTTGCACATGATTTTCAGGCGGCTGGACAAGGTGGGAAGGATGTCCCGGGAAAATTCCTTGTAGGGTTCCAGCACCCCGTCGCGACGAAAGCGGATGCGCAGCCTGTCGGGCAGGGGCTCGATGTGGATGTCGCTGACGTTGAGTTCGATGGCGTCCATAATTACCCGTTCGACAATGCCGGCCACGGAGTCGTCGTCGACGGCTTCTCTGGTCTGCGCCCCGCGCTCAAAGCGCTGGTAGGCCTCCTTGATGGCTTCCTTGGTGGCGATGGCCGGTCGGATGCCTTCAGGGAAGATGGTCCTGGCTTCGTCCAGATCGTCCAGATCCAGGACGTTGGCAAAGGCGACAACGATTTGATCGTCCTGGCGCTCAATCGGGATGTACAGTGCTTTTTTCCGGTAGGGTTCGGGCACCTGGTGGAGGAGGGACAGCTCAAGGGGGATAAAGCGAGGATCAAGGAACGGGTAACCCAGTTGCAGGGATAACGCTTCCAGTAATTTGAATTCTTTGATGAAATTGTTGGCGACCAGCACCTCGCCGAGTTTGAGGGCGTTGTCGCTCTGGCGCTGGATGGTGAACGCAGCCTCAAGGTCGGAGTCGCTGATCAGGCCCAGTTCCACCAGCAGACTGCCGATGCGCATGGAGAGCTTGTTCTTGCGAATGGCCGCCGTGACCTCTTCATCCGTTACATACCCGAGTTCTTTGACGATATCGAGCAGTGGTTTGGGTCGGACCAGTTTGCCGCGCAGGCGGGCGGCGTGAACGGCCTGCTTTTCGGTCAGCAGGTTTTCCTTGATCAGCAGGGCGATGATTTCGCTGTAGGCAGGGGTCTGGCTGACGGGGCCGGGCGTTTCGGGCATGGCGTATCCCTTGAATTGGAATGTAAAACTTTGAAAGATGGGTAAATGGAAAGCTTTACCCTGTCAAATAAGACGGTTGTAATGATGGGAGATACGCATGGAGATGGTGGCGCGGGTCGGAGGGAGCTGCTGCGGACATGCCTGCACATGTGCGCTACATCTCGCAACGGGAGTTATTTTTCCCGGTTGTGGACATCATTGCGCCATGCGTTGAGAGGGGCGCAGCAGCCCTGGCCGGTATGCTGGTTGCGGCGTATGGCGTCTCCGGAACGGCCTTGCAGCATGGTCGCGCACAAATATCGTTTTTCCTGCTCACTCCAGATCAGTTCGGGGCAACGTGGAAGATAGCCGTGACGCCGCATGGAGTCCTCGCATTGGTCGTGCAGACAGCACCAGCCGCAGCCGACACAGGGCAAATAAGACATGAGGCTCCATGGTTGCAGGGAAAGGGCGCCAAAGAGTCGTGCCTACCCCAAGCCCGCGGAGCGGTAAAGCCGGAAATGGAAATATGTTGCTTTTGTTACCGGTTGGCGACCGCGCCAAATGAGAAAGGCCCGCACCGGCGGTGCGAGCCTTATGTTCTCTGTGGCGTCCCCAAGGGGATTTGAACCCCTGTTATCGGCGTGAAAGGCCGGTGTCCTGGACCTAGCTAGACGATGGGGACAGGTTGGCTGGGCGACTTAGATTCGAACTAAGATTGACGGAGTCAGAGTCCGCTGTCCTGCCGTTGAACGATCGCCCAGTATCGGAAAAATTGGCGTCCCCAAGGGGATTTGAACCCCTGTTATCGGCGTGAAAGGCCGGTGTCCTGGACCTAGCTAGACGATGGGGACGCAAGATGCGTCAAGAATGGCGTCCCCAAGGGGGTTTGAACCCCTGTTAGCGGCGTGAGAGGCCGCCGTCCTAGGCCACTAGACGATGGGGACGCATTTGGTGGGCCGTGAAGGGATCGAACCTTCGACTCTCTGATTAAAAGTCAGATACTCTACCGTCTGAGTTAACGGCCCGAAAGAGAAACCGCTTCTATAGGCGGTGTCTGGGGTTGTCAATACGAAAAATCAGGGTTTTTTGGGTTCAATGGATTCCAGGCCGCCCATGTAGGGTCGCAGGGCTTCGGGGATCAGCACCGAGCCGTCCGCGCGTTGATAGTTTTCCAGAATGGCGACCATGGTACGACCGACAGCCAGCCCGGATCCGTTCAACGTGTGGAGCAATCTGCTTTTTTTGCCGCCGGCAGGCTTGAAGCGGATACCGGCCCGCCGGGCCTGGAAATCTTCGAAATTAGAACAGGAGGAAATCTCGCGATACTTGTTCTGGCCGGGCAGCCAGACTTCGATATCGTAGGTCTTGGCCGAGGAAAAACCAAGATCGCCGGCGCACAGGGTGACTACCCGGTAGTGCAGCCCGAGCTTCTGCAGAATGCACTCGGCGTGGCTCAAAAGTTTTTCCAGCTCGTCGTAGGACGTGTCGGGATGAACAAAACGGACCAGCTCGACCTTGTCGAACTGGTGCTGGCGAATCATGCCCTTGGTGTCCTTGCCGTAGGAGCCGGCCTCGGACCTGAAGCAGGGAGTGAAAGCGCAGAGGGTAATGGGCAGCTCGGCTTCGGCCAGGGTTTCATCGCGATATATATTGGTGATCGGGACCTCGGCCGTGGGGATGAGATAATAGTTGGTGTTTTCGAGATGAAAGAGGTCTTCCTCGAATTTGGGGAGCTGGCCGGTCCCCATCAGGCTGTCGCGGTTGACAATGACCGGGGGTATGACCTCGGCATAGCCGTTGTCGTGCGTCTGCACGTCGAGCATGAAACTGATCAGGGCCCGTTCCATGCGCGCGGCCCAGTCTTTGAGAAGGACAAAGCGGCTGCCGGTAATCTTGGCTGCGGTTTCGAAATCCAGGCCGCCGAGAGTCGCTCCGAGCTCCCAGTGCTCCCTGGGCGGGAAGGCCAGGTCCGGCTTTTGTCCCCAGACTTTGACTTCCAGATTGTCGGATTCGTCGATGCCGTCCGGTACCGAGGAATGAGGTACATTGGGAATGGACAGAATCCAGTCCGATGTCTGCTGGTCGATGATCTTGAGTTCTTCATCCAGGGCTTTGATCCGTCCGGACATGTCGGTCAGTTCGGATAGCAGGCGCTCGGTGTTCTCGCCCGCTTTTTTCATGCGGCTGACTTCGCCGGACGCCTGATTGCGTTTCGCCTTGAGGTCCTCGACCTCCAGCAGCAGGTCGCGACGTTTCTGGTCAATGACCAGAAACTGGTCCAGGTCAAGCTTGCTGCGTCGTTTGCGCAGACCTTCTCTGATCTCGTCCGGGTTGGAGCGAACAAATTTAATGTCGAGCATGGTGCGTCCTTGTCGTCGTGGTTTCGCGGTGAAGCATGGGCTGCTCGCGTCGCGGATTTAAGACGCAAAACATAGCTTGGGTCGAAACGGACGACAAGTCATGTGGTTGGAAAGAAGTTAATTTTTTTTTCATATCGTCCCTTGACTTCGATCCGGCAGGGATTAATTGGGCCTCTGTCTCGCCTGGGCCGGAGGCAAGCTCCTGGCTGCGGGAATTGGCGCTCAGGTTGAAAGAGTGCTGAAAAATATACGTACATGGAAGAAATTCTTAAACATCTTGGAGGAAAAACATGAAACTCAGACCGTTGCACGACCGTATTTTGGTCAAGCGTCTCGAAGAAGAGCAGGTAACCAAAGGCGGCATCATCATCCCCGACTCCGCCAAGGAAAAACCCATCAAAGGCGAAGTGGTCGCCGCCGGTCCCGGCAAGACCGCTGATGACGGCAAGCAGATCGCGATGAGCGTCAAGCCCGGCGACAATGTCATTTTCAACAAATACGCCGGCACTGAAGTAAAGATCGATGGTGAGGAACTGCTCATCATGCGTGAAGACGACATCCTCGCTGTTATTGAAGCCTAATTTTAAGATTACAAGGAGACGCACACATGGCTGCTAAAATTATCAAGTTTGATGCCAAGGCTCGTGAAAAGCTGAAAAAAGGCGTGGACACCCTGGCCGATGCCGTAAAAGTCACTCTTGGACCCAAGGGTCGCAACGTAGTGATTGAAAAGTCCTTTGGGTCCCCCATCATCACCAAGGACGGCGTGACCGTGGCCAAGGAAATCGAACTGGAAGACAAGTTCGAAAATATGGGCGCCCAGATGGTCAAGGAAGTTGCCTCCAAAACTTCCGACATCGCCGGTGACGGCACGACCACCGCGACCATCCTGGCGCAGGCGATTTTCACCGAGGGCGTGAAGTTGGTGGCTGCCGGCCGTAATCCCATGGCCATCAAGCGTGGAATCGACAAGGCCGTTGAAGCCGTTATCGGCAGCCTGGACAAGTTGGCCAAGCCCACTCGCGACCAGAAGGAAATCGCTCAGGTCGGCACCATTTCCGCCAACAACGACGCCACCATCGGCAACATCATCGCCGAAGCCATGGGCAAGGTCGGCAAGGAAGGCGTCATCACCGTTGAGGAAGCCAAGGGTCTGGAGACCAATCTGGACGTGGTCGAAGGCATGCAGTTTGACCGTGGCTACCTGTCACCCTATTTCGTGACCAATCCGGACAAAATGGTTTGCGAAATGGATTCTCCGTTGATCCTGATCAACGAAAAGAAGATTTCCAATATGAAGGAACTGCTTCCCGTTCTGGAGCAGGCCGCCAAGATGGGCAAGCCCTTGGTCATTATCGCCGAAGACATTGAAGGCGAGGCCCTGGCTACGCTGGTTGTCAACAAGCTGCGCGGCACTCTGCAGGTTGTGGCCGTCAAGGCTCCCGGCTTTGGCGAGCGTCGCAAGGCCATGTTGCAGGACATCGCCATCCTGACCGGCGGCGAAGTTGTGTCCGACGATCTCGGCGTCAAGCTCGAAAGCATTGCCCTGAACCAGCTCGGTTCGGCCAAGCGTGTGGTCATCGACAAGGAAAACACCACCATTGTTGACGGCGCCGGTGAAGCCGAGGCCATCAAGGCTCGCGTCAAGCAGATCCGTAACGAAATCGAAGAGACCTCTTCCGATTACGATCGTGAAAAGCTGCAGGAGCGTCTGGCCAAGATCGTCGGCGGTGTGGCCGTGATCAACGTCGGCGCAGCCACCGAGACAGAAATGAAGGAAAAGAAAGCCCGTGTCGAAGACGCCCTGAACGCCACTCGCGCAGCTGTCGAGGAAGGCATTGTGCCCGGCGGCGGTGTGGCTTTGGTGCGCTGCCAGGCAATTCTGGACTCCGTCAAGCCCGCTGATGACGACGAGGCCGCCGGCGTACAGGTCATCCGTCGCGCCATTGAAGAGCCCATTCGTCAGATCTGCGGCAACGCAGGTGTCGAGGGTGCCGTGGTTATCGACAAGGTCCGCAACGGCAAGGACGACTTCGGCTACAACGCCGCCACCGGCGAATACGAAGATCTGCTCAAGTCCGGCGTCATCGATCCGAAGAAGGTGACCCGCATCGCACTGCAGAACGCCGCTTCCGTGGCTTCCCTGCTGCTGACCACGGAGTGCGCCATTGCCGAAAAGCCCAAGGAAGAAGCTGCTCCGGCCATGCCCGGCGGCGGCATGGGCGGCATGGGCGGCATGTACTAAGCTTCCTTTGCATATGTTCCGAAAAAAGGCCGGTTATCCGGCCTTTTTTCGTTGGCGGTGAAGGGTTTACGGGAATGCGCCGATGTGCCGGCGAAATATCGGCGGTATGAAATTCGTATCGTAATTGTCTGATTTTGTGATGAAATATTGGCGGAATGGTGAATTTGCTTGTCAGGCTACTTCTGCGGGAGTAGGGGCACAGCCGTTGTGTTGCTGACAAACACGCGGGAGGTGTCATGGCTGAGATATCATCGTCGGCGGATAAGGAACCGTTCATACCCCGGTCGTTTCAGCTCTACCGGCAGGGCTACGGCAGCGGGCTTTTCATCAAAGATTTCATCGCCGGGCTGACTGTCGGTATCGTGGCCCTGCCGCTGGCCATGGCTTTCGGCATCGCCTCGGGCGTGACTCCGGACCGGGGGCTGTTCACGGCCATTGTTGCCGGGTTCCTGATTTCGTTTCTGGGCGGCAGCCGATTCCAGATCGGCGGGCCGACCGGAGCTTTCGTCGTCATCATTTTCAATGTGATTTACAAGCACGGCTACGACGGCCTTGTTGTCACCACCCTCATGGCTGGCGTCTTGCTGCTTGTCTTCGGGCTCTGCCGTCTGGGCTCTCTCATCAAATACATTCCCCATCCCGTGACCACGGGCTTTACCACCGGCATCGCCGTGCTCATTTTTTCCTCCCAGATGAAGGACTTCTTCGGACTGGAGATGGACGCCGTGCCGCCGGAATTTTTTGACAAGTGGGAGGCCTACGCCCATCACGCCGCAAGCCTCCACCCGACGACCCTGGCCATTGGGATTGGAGCATTGGCGTCAATTCTGGTTGTGCGGCGTTTTGTGCCACGTGTGCCCGGTCCGGTTATCGGCGTGGTTCTGGCTTCAGTCACGGTTTGGCTGTTCGGCCTTGATGTGGAAACGATCGGCAGTCGATTCGGTGGAATTCCGAGCGAGTTGCCCAGCCTGACTTTTCCGACCGTCACTTTGGAACAGGTCCGCGTCCTCCTGCCCGATGCCATGACCATTGCCCTGCTGGCCGGAATCGAATCGCTGCTTTCGTGTGTGGTCGCCGACGGCATGACCGGAGACAAGCACAACTCCAATGTGGAGTTGTCGGCCCAGGGTGTCGCCAATATCGCCTCGGTTCTCTTTGGCGGCATCCCCGCGACCGGAGCCATTGCCCGTACCGTGACGAATATCCGCTCCGGTGGACAGACCCCGGTCGCGGGCATTGTTCATGCAGTCGTCCTGGTGGCTTTTGTATTGTATCTTGCGCCACTTGCGTCATTTATCCCGCTTGCCAGCTTGGCCGCTGTGTTGCTGGTCGTGTCCTGGGACATGAGCGAGTTGCAGAAGTTTTTGCGGGTGTTCAAGGCCCCCAAGTCCGATTCTTCGGTCATGGTGCTGACTTTTGTGCTGACCGTGGTGGTGGATCTGACCGTGGCCGTTTATGTGGGAGTGCTTCTTGCCGCCATCCTGTTCATGCGGCGCATGAGCGAGGTTACGGCCATCACGTCCTGCGAGTTGAGTGAAATGGCCGGGGCCACGGGCGCCGGATTTCGGGATTTGGCAATCCCTGACGGCGTAAGGGTCTATGAGATTGACGGGCCGTTTTTTTTCGGTGTCGCGGATCGTTTTCAGAACGTGCTGTCTTTCTTGGAAGAACAGCCGCGAGTTTTTATACTGCGGATGCGTAAAGTGCCGGCCGTTGATTCCTCCGGAGTCAATGCTCTTGAAACCTTTGTGCGCAGATGCAAGACCAGAGGCGTCCATGTGGTCATGTCCGGGGTTCGGGACCGGGCCCGTATTGTTTTTGAGCGCATGGGCACGGAAGATCTCATCGGGTCGGAAAATATTTGCGCCAACATCGATTGCGCCTTGCTCCGGGCCAAACAACTGCTTGAAGTCGAGCAAGGCGCTCATCAATAATGCTCTGAAGAATTGATTGTCAGCTTCTTTCGTACGGCGCTTGACCATGAAGGTTGAGCGCCGTGCTTTTTTAAAGCAGAGGCTTTGGCGCTCACCTGGACGGCTGACGAGTGTATTTTGGTCGAAGTGTCAGGTCTGATTGCAAAATGCCTTGTCGAAAACATGAACTGTTGTTTTCAGGGTATATGGCTGCGTCGTCACTTATCAAAATATTACAAGGATTTTTTGCGGTAATGTGTCTGCATTCTGCTTTTTCATGTATTCGCCTTGTTGACGTGAGTCATTTGCGTTGCCGGCCGTGCTGGAGTTTGGAGTGTACTTTGTGACAGTGCAGTCTTCAATAATGTTTTTGTAACATGCTGTAAATTAATGAGTCTTGTTTCTGGGGGTGTTTTATTGCCGCCGACTTCCATGTATCCGGGGGGTTTTGCTTGACTCGTGGTCAGGGGCGTGGCTATGGGTGGTAAAAAGTGGGAAAAAGTGGGAAGTGGTGAGGGGAAAATATGTTCAGAGGGCATTCACAGCGATCACAAGACCCAAAAGGGCGGCTAATGCTGCCCCCGGAGTTTCGTGACGAGGTGTTTGCCCAGTCGGTTGAGGGCAAGGTCGTGTTGACGAATTTTGATCAGTGCATCGCCGTCTACCCCTTGCCGGAATGGCTCGTGATTGAGCAGAGCTTCGCCAATTTGAATATGGCCAGTCAGCGGCTGCGCCAGTTTCAGCGGTTCTTTATTTCCGGTGCCGTAGAGGCCACTCTGGACAAGCAGGGCCGGGTCCTGATCCCACAGCATTTGCGCAATTACGCCGCTCTGAAAAAAGACGTGGTCGTGGCCGGCGCGGGGCGGAAGTTCGAAATTTGGGACCTGGAACGCTATGAAGCGCAACGTCAGGAAATGCAGGATAATTTTGATCAGGTCATGAGCGATCTTGCTGACGGTGGCTTTGATCTGCGTTTTTGAGTGGGCACTTCATTATGGACAACCAATGTGACCATATTCCAGTCATGCTTCAGGAGGTTATGCACTGGATCGCGCCAGTACCCGGCGGGCGTTATCTTGATGCTACCCTGGGTTTAGCCGGCCATGCTTCACGGCTGCTGGAGATTACCGGCGGTGAAGCGTATCTGTTGGGACTCGACCGTGACGCTCAGGCCCTGGCCAAAGCGAAGCTGCGCCTTGCTCCGTATCAAGACAGGACCACGCTGGTTCATTCGTCCTTTGGTTTTGCGAGAGCTGTTTTACAGGAGGTGGGTTGGGAGACTCTTGACGGCGTCGTGGCTGATCTGGGCGTATCGTCCCTGCAGCTTGACAGCCCGGAGCGGGGGTTTTCTTTTCTGCACGACGGGCCCTTGGACATGCGCATGGACCCTTCTTCCGGAGGAGAGCCCGCGGCCAACCTGGTCAACGGGGCGTCATTCGAGCGCTTGCGTCAGCTGATCTGGGATTACGGCGAAGAGCCCATGGCCGGTCGCATTGCGCGCGCGATTGTCGAGATCCGGCAGACGCGGCGTATCGAGACGACGCTCGACTTGGCCCGCATCGTTTCCGATGCCTACCCCGCAAAACGTCGGGCCCTGGCCCGCAACCATCCTGCGACCAAGACGTTTCAGGCCCTGCGCCTGGAAGTAAACCAGGAGTTGCGGGAAATTGAAATCTTTCTTGAAGACATTGTTCCGTATCTGCGACCTGGAGCGCGCATCGCCGTTATTTCGTTTCATTCTCTGGAAGATCGCATCGTCAAGCGGGCTTTTCGCAAAGAAAGCACGGGATGCCTTTGTCCTCGTGAGTATCCGATTTGTCAGTGCGACCATGCCAAGCAGCTGAAGCTCCCGTTTCGAAAACCGTTGTTGCCGACGGAAGAAGAGATGAAAGCCAACAGCCGAAGTCGCAGCGCAAAGCTGCGCGTGGCGGAGAAATTGGCCGGAGGTGAGCAGTGAGTTCCTCCGGAACGGGATGGATCGGACTTGGGCTCGCGTTTGCTCTGACCATCGCGCTGGGTTTGACCCTGGTGTGGGTCAATATTGAACGGGTAGATCTGGCTTACGAGTTGAAGACCCTGGAAAGGGAGTTGCAGGATAAGCAGGAACAGCATTCCAAGCTGCTGGTTGAGCGTCAGTATCTGCTGGCTCCGGCAACGTTGCGCGACAGAGCGGAACAGGCGGGACTGCGGCCGCCTCGTCGCAATCAGATTCGTATGTTGCAATAAGGACAGGATGTTTTCGTGACAAAAAAAGCTGACAGCGCACCAAAAGATCGCAGCCGGGGAAAGATAATTTTCGTCGGCGTGCTTTTTGGCGTGGCCTTGCTCGGCTTATGGGCCAGGGCGTATTTCGTGCAGGTGGTCAAGGGGCCCGAGTTCGCGAAAATGGCCAACCGGCAGTACTGGGCATCCGAAACGTTGTCCGGCAAGCGGGGCGAAATATACGACCGCAACGGCTTGTTGCTGGCCAAAACCGTGGTCACGCAATCCGTGTTTGTCCGACCCAATGAAGTCGTCGACGCGTGGGCCGTGTCACAGCAGCTTGGGAAGGTACTTGGTCAGAATTCAAAAGATATCGCTAAATTACTCAAGTCCGACAAACGGTTTGTCTGGGTGGCGCGCAAGATCAGCGATGCCCAGGCCCGGGCAGTGCGGGAGGCCCGGTTGGCCGGGGTGTATCTGGATGGCGAGAATTCCCGCCAGTACCCGCAAGGCCACATGGCCGGGCAGCTGCTGGGATTTGTCAATATCGACGGACACGGCATTGAAGGGTTGGAAAAGAGTTTTGACGAGTTGCTGGCCCCTTCTTCGGCAAAATACAGGGTGCAGAAGGATGCCGCGGGCAAACGCTTATCCTCGCCCGAGGTTGAGGACCGGTCGAATTTCAATGGCGGGAATCTGCGTCTGACCATCGACAGTCAGGTGCAGCTGGCAACGGAAGAGGCCCTGGCCCGCAGCGTGGCCAGGGGGCGGGCCAAGTCCGGCATGGCCTTGGTGGTGGATGTCACCACCGGCGATATTCTGGCCTGGGGTCATTATCCGTTTTTCAATCCCAATTCGGTGAAGAAATCTGGTCAGGAGTGGAAGAACCGCATCGCGGTGGACATATTTGAACCGGGCTCGACCATGAAGCCCGTTGTTATCGCCGCTGCATTGCAGGAAAAGGTATGTACGCCGGCCAGCACGTATTATTGCGAAAACGGAAGATGGAGCGTCGGCGGGCGCCGCATCAAAGACACGCACAAGTACGAAGACCTGACGGTCAGTGAAATCCTTCGTTATTCAAGCAACATCGGCATGGCGAAGCTGGGCCTTGAGCTGGGCGGACCGAAGTACAATCAGTACCTGCAGGAAATCGGCTTTGCCCGTCCCGTGGGCCTTCCTCTGCCCGGAGAGGCCGCCGGACTGCTGCGGCCCGTGGGTCAATGGACGCAGGTCGATCTGGCCAACATGGCCTTTGGACAGGGTCTGGGAGTGACGATGCTGCAGATGGCCGAGGCCTACCTCTGTCTCGCCAACAACGGAGTGCGTTTGCCGTTGCAGTTGGTCCATGATCCGCAGCGGGTGCCGGAAGGCCGGCAGGTGTTTGAACCGCAGGTGGCGCGGCAGGTCATGACCATGATGGAAGAGGTTGTGCAGGGGAATGGTACCGGCACCCAGGCCCGTATTGAAGGCGTGACTGTGGCCGGGAAAACCGGCACCGCTCAGAAGGCCAGCGCCACGGGCGGTTACGGCGATCAGTATGTGGCGTCTTTTATGGCCGTATTTCCTTCGGACAACCCCCGGTATCTGGTCAGCATGATGATTGATGAACCGCAGAACGGACATTACGGCGGCGTACTGGTTGCGCCCGAAGTACGTAATGTCGGCGTGCAGTTGCTGACGGCTTCCGGGATGCTGGCCGAGCCCCAGAATGCCACGGCATTGGCCAGCCTGCCCTCAGAGCGAGTCGTGGCTCCGGTGAGCAGAGTCCAGGCGACCCTGGATTCTGCGGACGCCATGCCTGATTTTCAGGGCGCGACACTGCGGCAGGCGCTGGAAGTGTTGATCGAGCACGGTATTGTGCCGACCATAAACGGCAATGGCGGGCTGATTGAAAAGCAGTTGCCCCTTCCTGGGACGCAATGGCCTGAAGACAAGAAATGTCAGCTCTGGTTGACCCAGCAGCTCAGCTAGGAGTTTTGATGGACCTTGCCCAAGTTCTTGATCTGCTCAGAAGCGGCGCCGGACTCCGAACCCATTCGGGCGAGGTTGAGGCCGGCGATGTTTTTGTATCCTTGTCGGGATCAACGGATAAGGGCGCTCGATACATCCAGGAGGCGGTGGGTAAAGGCGCCGGCGTTGTAGTGCATGCGGATGGCATGACGTTGAATTATCAGTCCGGGGTGAAGTTTGTGGCTGTGAACCATCCGTCCCGGACCCTTGGTCTGCTGGCCAGAACGGCTTTCGGTACCGAGGGACGCATGCCGCGTATTGTGGGAGTGACCGGCACCAACGGCAAGACGACCACGGCATATCTGGTTCATGATCTTCTGGCCCACAATGGTTTTTGCACGGGCTTGATCGGCACGGTCAGTTGCAGGTGGCCCGGTGTGGAGACGGCTGCAACCATGACAACACCCGATTGTCTGGCTCTGCATCGGCTGATCGGAAGGATGTGCGGGGATGGTGTGGATGCGTTGGTCATGGAAATTTCGTCCCACGCCCTGGACCAGGATCGCATTGCCGGCGTGCCTGTGGATATCGGCGTCTTTTCCAACCTGACGCAGGACCATCTGGACTACCACGGTAGCATGGAAAAATATTTCGAGGCCAAGGCGCGCCTTTTCACCGATTCCGAGCATGCATGCCGTCGGGGCGCCGTCAACGTGGACGATGAATACGGCCGGCGCTTGCACGGAATGCGTGAGGATCTGCTGAGCTTCGGTCTGGACGGCGCAAAGGCCCGGTTACAGGGGCGCATCACGGCTGCCGGTACCTGGGGCATGGTTTTGAATATGCGCTACGAGGGCCGGCAATGGGAGCTGCGGACAGGATTGATGGGGCGCTATAACGCATCCAATCTGCTGGCGGCCCAGGCTGTGGGACTGCTGCTGGGCTTTGATCCCGGGCAGTTGGAATGCTTGCAGGCGTCGACGGGTGCGCCCGGCCGTCTGCAACGGGTTCCAAACAACCGTGGACTCGATATCTTTGTCGATTACGCCCACACTCCCGATGCGCTGGATAAGGTTTCGGCCGCGCTCAAAGGGATGGGGTTCGGGAGGTTGATCACGGTTTTCGGATGTGGCGGAGACAGGGATGCCGGCAAACGCCCACTCATGGGCCAGGCTGCGGCCCGCCATGCCGATGTCGTGGTCCTGACATCGGACAATCCGCGAACCGAAAATCCGCAATCCATCCTGGATCAGGTTGAGCCTGGCTTGACTCATGCCCGGCGCGTGGTGCGCGAGGCCGACCGCCGCACGGCTATCGGTCTGGCCATTGAATTGATGCAACCCGGAGACGCGTTGCTGATTGCCGGCAAGGGGCACGAGGATTACCAGATCATCGGCAGAGAAAAACATCATTTTTCGGATTTTGAAGTCGTTCAGGAGTATCTGGCATGAGAATGACTCTGGACGATATCGCCCACGCCATGGGGGCAAGTCTTGATGAGAGGGATTCGCGGCTGGTGACGCGTGTCTGTATCGATAGCCGGGCCGTGCAGGCCGGGGATCTCTTTTTCTGTATCGTCGGACAGAATCTCGACGGCCATGAATTCGCAAGGCAGGCCATTGCTCAGGGAGCGGCCGCGGTTGTGGCCAGCAAGCCTTTGGATGTCGAGGCACCGGTATTGTTGGTGCGCGATACGACTCAGGCCCTGGGCCGGCTGGCGCGTGCCTGGCGTGAACAATCAGGCGCAAGGGTTGTCGGAGTCACCGGATCGGCCGGCAAGACCACGCTCAAGGAGATGCTGGCGGCCGTCCTAGGGGCGGTCGGAACGGTCGGAAAGAATTTTCGCAATTTCAACAACCAGATAGGCCTTCCGCTGTCCATTCTTGAGCTGAGCGGTGATGAGGATTTCTGGGTTTTGGAGCTGGGTATCAGCCGGCCCGGAGACATGGACGAGCTGGGCTATGTCCTGGCACCGGACTTTGCCGTGGTGATCAATATCGGCCCTTGCCACCTGGAAGGGCTGGGCAGCCTGGCCGGCGTGGCGGCGGAAAAAGCGAAACTGCTGGATTATGTCCGTCCCCAAGGCTTTGCCTGCGTCAATGCGGACTATCCGCTTTTGCTGGCGGAAGCGCAAACTCGGGACTTGCGGCAGATTACCTTTTCCGGCAGTGCGCGGCCTGCCGATTATTCCTGTCTGCTGCGGGCCGACAGCCCTGCCGGATATGTTTTTCAGGTGCGCTCCGAACAGGGTGACTTGTCGGTCCGGGCGCCCCTCAATGCCCATGTGACCGAGAACATGGCCGCCGTCGTGGCCCTGACTCTGGAAATGGGCTTTGCTGTCGCCGATATTGAGCAGGGCCTTGGCGGCTATGCTCCGGTGGTTCAGCGATTTGTGCAGAACAAGGTCGGGTCCTGGGTTTTCATTGACGACACCTACAATGCCAACCCCGTGTCCATGGCCCGGTCCATTCAGGAGGCCGATGCGTTGGCCCGGGGGAAGCGCCTGGTTCTCGTGCTGGCGGACATGAAAGATCTTGGCGGGGATAGCGACCGCGCCCATCGTGAACTGGGTGCCCTGATCGCCACGACAGCGGCCACGCATTGTTTTTTCAGCGGTGAATATGCCGCTTCGGTGCAATCAGGACTCGGTGGTTATGCCGGAACATTTCGGGCTGTTGCCAGCGCCGAAGACGTGCTGCAGGCCATGGCGGGGATGCGGGCGGAGCCGGGGGTAATGCTTTTCAAAGGATCGCGCGGCTGTAAAATGGAAAATTATTATTCATATCTGGAGAGGAACTGGGCGTGATCTATCACCTCTTATATCCGCTGAGCGATCAGATCAGCTTGCTGAACGTTTTTCGATACATCACGTTTCGTTCTATCTATGCCATGCTCACGGCCCTGATTCTGGCCATTATCATCGGTCCGATTTTCATCGGCTGGTTGCGCAAGGTGAAATTCGGCCAATACATCAAGGACTGTGGCCCGGATCATCAGAGCAAGAGCGGTACTCCGACCATGGGCGGACTGCTTTTTGGGTTCTGCCTTTTGTTCAGTGTTTTTTTATGGGCGGATTTGACCAACAAATACGTCTGGCTGACGATTCTGGTTTTTCTCGGGTTTGGTGCGGTGGGTTTTGCCGACGACTACATCAAGGTGGTGCGTCGTCACAACGACGGGCTTTCCGCACGCGCCAAGCTGCTCGGACAGATCATTATCAGCCTGGGTGCCGTGTCATTGCTGGTGGCGTTTCCCGAATACTCCACCAAACTCATGGTTCCCTTTTTTAAGAACGTGAATCCTGATCTGTCCTGGCTGTACGTGCCCTTTGGCATGTTTGTCATGATCGGCGCGTCCAACGGCGTCAATCTGACCGATGGTCTTGATGGACTGGCCATCGGACCTGCCGTTGTTTCGGCCGGGTGTTTCGCCATTTTCGTCTATGTTGCCGGCCATGTGAACATGGCGAGCTACCTTCAGGTTGCCTACGTGTCAGGAGTGGGCGAGGTGGCGGTTTTTTGCGGCGCCATGATTGGGGCAGGGCTGGGGTTCCTCTGGTTCAACGCCTTTCCGGCCCAGGTGTTCATGGGCGACGTGGGCAGTTTGAGCATCGGCGGAACGCTCGGTTTCATTGCCGTGCTCTGTAAGCAGGAGTTGCTGCTGGTCGTGGTTGGAGGCCTTTTTGTCGTCGAAACCCTGTCGGTGATCCTGCAGGTTGGCTATTTCAAGGTCAGCGGGGGAAAGCGTATTTTTCGCATGGCTCCCTTGCACCATCACTTCGAAAAGAAGGGCATTCACGAGTCGAAAATCATCATCCGTTTCTGGATCCTGTCGCTGCTGCTGGCGGTCATGGCTCTGGGAACATTGAAACTGCGGTAGAGGGGATATGCGTCACTTCATCCATGATTCACAGCTGCGCGGGCACAAGGCCGTGGTGCTTGGTGCCGGTAGGTCGGGAGTGGCCGCAGCCGGGCTGCTGGTCCGCCTGGGCGCACACGTGACGTTGCTGGAACGAGACGAAATCAAGGCTGCCGCCGTGTCGCAGGATCAGGGGTTTCGCGTTGTCGGTGGAGAGCATAAATCCGAGGACCTGGCCGGGTGCGGTTTGGTTGTGCTCAGCCCTGGCATTGCCAAGGCCAAGATTGCCCATCTGTTGCCGCCGGAAGCCCAGGTGATTTCGGAGTTGGAGCTTGGCAGCTGGTTTGTATCCGAACCCATCATCGCCATAACCGGAACCAATGGGAAGACCACGACCACAACTCTCATCGGCCGTATTCTGGAGCGCAACGGACGGACAGTATTTGTCGGTGGAAATATCGGAACCCCTTTGTGTGAATACGTGCTTGACCAGGGTCAGGCAGACATTCTCGTGCTGGAAGTATCAAGCTTTCAACTGCAGAATTCGCCGTCTTTTCATCCCAAGGTCGGGGTACTCTTGAACTTTTCCGCAAATCACCTGGATTACCACCTGTCCATGGACGAGTATCTCGACGCCAAGCTGAGCATGTTTGCCCACATGGATTCGTCGGACTTGGCCGTGGTTCCCTTGGCCATGAAGAGCCTGCTCGAAGCAAAGAAGTTCACCAGAGCCGGATGCGTTTACTTTGTCTCCAGCAACCGCTTTGTCTGTCCCGGCCTGCCCGGCGAGCACAATCGCGAGAACATGGAGGCCGCTTACCTGGCCTGTCGATATTTCGGTTTGACTCAGGACGAGGTGCAGCACGGACTGGATGGCTTTTCATCCCTGCCCCATCGCCTGGAAGCCGTGGCCGAACACAAGGATATTGTTTTTGTCGATGATTCCAAGTCCACGACCATTGATTCCATGATTGCGGCGCTGAAAAGCCAGGACCGACCCGTCCGGCTTCTGGCGGGTGGGGTTTTCAAGGGCGGTGATCTGGAGGCCGTGGCCCCATTGCTGCGGGACCGGGTGCGCGGGGTGTATCTTTTCGGGCAATCAAGAGAAATATTTGAAAACGCGTGGAAAGCATGCGGCCGCGAGATTTCATGGGATCCGAATCTGGAAGATGCGGTTTTCAGAGCCGCGTCTGAGGCCAGGGCGGGTGAATGCGTGCTCTTGTCTCCGGCCACGGCCAGTTTTGACCTTTTCGCCAACTACAAGGAGCGGGGAAAAGCTTTTCAGCGGGCTGTCCGCGAATGGGTGGAGGCCACGGCATGAAGATCACGCAGCGGGAAGCCGTTCGTCAGGGCTTGGGCATTGACTACGTCTTGCTCGGGGCCGTTGTCTGCCTGGCTTCCCTGGGTCTTATCATGGTCATGAGCGCCAGCGGAATCATGGCGGAGAAAGTATTCGGCAATAAATACGCATTGTTTTGGAAGCAGACCCTCTTTATGCTCTTGGGTTTCAGCATCATGTTCGTCACGATACGCTCCAATATCGAGTTTATGTATCGCCATACCTATGCATGGCTGATTATTGCCGCATTTTTGCTGATTCTGACCATTTTTTCACCGTGGGCCAACACTGCCGGCGGCGCCAGTCGATGGTTGAGATTGGGGCCGTTGTCCATTCAGCCCCTGGAAGCGGCAAAAATCAGTCTGGTCTTTTATCTGGCTTATTTTTTCGCCAACAAGCAGGAGATGATCAGAACTTTCAGCGTGGGGTTTTTGCCGCCCATTCTCATGACCGGCGGGTTGTGCTTCCTGCTCTTGCTGCAGCCGGATTTCGGCGGGGCCATGTTCCTGGCGACGCTTTTGTTCCTCATGTGTCTTGTCGGCGGGACCCGGATCATTTTTCTGGGTTCGGCCGGAATGTTGGCCGTGCTTTCGGCCTGCCTGCTCATTGTCAACGAACCGTATCGGTTTCGACGGGTCTTTTCGTTTCTCGATCCATTCAAGGACGCGCAGAATAGCGGATATCAGCTTGTTCAGTCTTTGTATGGTCTTGGTTCGGGAGGCTGGTTCGGACAGGGTCTGGGGGAAGGGAAGCAGAAACTTTTTTTCCTGCCCGAGGCGCACAACGACTTTATCATGTCCGTGGTTGGAGAAGAATTGGGGTTCTTGGGCATTTCGCTGGTCATCATCCTGCTTGGCGTGGTGCTGTGGCGGACGCTTTTGATCAGTGTGCGGCTTGATGCCATCCGTGATCGGATCACCGCGTTCGGCATGGGTTCGATTATGGTTATCGGCGGGCTTTTGAACATGGGCGTGGTGCTGGGAGCGATCCCGCCCAAAGGCGTGCCGATGCCCTTCATCAGCTATGGCGGCAGCCATCTGATCAGCGGATTTTTCTGCGCCGGTGTCTTACTCAATCTTTCACGCAGGGCCCGGATATGAAACGCCTGATTCTGACCACCGGCGGCACCGGCGGACATATCTTTCCGGCTCTGGCCATTGCCGAGGCCGTGAAAACGGTTGCGCCGGACTGTGAAATTCTTTTTGTGGGCGGAGACAAGGGACCGGAAGGCCGGTGGGCTGCCAAGGCCGGCCTGGAATTTGTCGCTTTGCCGGCGCGAGGTGTCATGGGCCGTGGATTCAAAAGCCTCGGTGCTCTGGTCTGGCTGGCGAAAAGCATGGTCCAGGCCTGGCGGCTCATTGGTTCGTACCGTCCCGACGTGGTCTTGGGTCTGGGAGGCTACGCGGGATTCGCCTGCACATTGGCCGCCAGTCTGCGGGGTGTGCCGACCGCCATCCACGAGCAGAACAGCGTCCCGGGGATTACCAACAGGGTTTTGGCCCGCTGGGTGGATCGTATCCTGGTCAGTTTTGAGGACATGGAGGCCTCGGGGTTTCCTTCCCGTAAGGTGGTCCTGACCGGCAATCCGACACGGGGGAGGATTTGCAGTCTTCGGGACAATAACCGCCCCATGAATCGTAATGTGCTGGTTGTTGGCGGCAGCCAGGGGGCGTCGGCGTTAAACCGTTTGATGGTGCGCGAAATGGACGGGATGAAGGCCATGGGGCTGCGTATCTGGCATCAGACCGGGCGGGATGAATATGAATCCGTGCGGGAGGCTTATGCCCGGACATATCCGGAAGCACGGGTTGATGCCTTTATCGACGACATGCATGAGGCCTATGAATTTGCCGATCTGGTTGTCTGTCGCGCCGGCGCAACCACGATTGCCGAGCTGACTGCAGCCGGTAAGCCGAGCATTCTCGTTCCGTTTCCGTACGCCACGCATGACCACCAGCTCAAAAACGCCAAGTTTCTGGAAAAGAAAGGGGCTGCACTGCTGTTTCAGCAAAGCCAGCTTGAGCAGATCGGCTTTGCTTCGGCGGTGGCGGACCTCTTTGAAATGCCCGAGCGGCTGCTGAAAATGGGACGTGCTGCCCGCGAGATGGGCAATCCCGACGCCGGAAAAATGGTTGTGTCCCACCTGCAGGAACTGGCCATGAACAACAAGGACCGCGTGAAGTCGTCATGAGCATGAAGTCGAAGATCAGAAGAATCCACATGGTGGGCATTGGCGGTTCGGGCATGAGCGGCATCGCCGAGGTGCTGCTCAACCTTGGGTATGAGGTTTCGGGATCGGATCTGGTCAAGAGCCCTGTATCCAACAGACTGGAGAGTCTCGGGGCCACGGTTTTTATCGGTCATGGTCGAGAAAACGTGCGCGATGCCCAGGTTGTGGTGCGGTCCTCGGCGGTGCGGGACGACAATCCGGAATTGGCCATCGCCCGCGAGCAGGGTGTGCCCATCATTCCCCGGGCTGAAATGCTGGCGGAGCTCATGCGGCTCAAAGTGGGCGTGGCGGTGGCCGGAACGCACGGCAAGACCACGACCACGTCTTTGCTGGCGACAATTTTCATGGAAGCCAAGCTGGACCCGACAGTGATCATCGGCGGTCGCCTGAACGCCTTTGGTTCCAACGCCATGCTCGGCCAGGGACGATATCTGATTGCCGAAGCCGACGAGTCCGACGGCTCGTTTCTGTGCTTGCTGCCGCGCCTGTCCGTGGTCACCAATGTCGACGCAGATCACCTCGACTACTACAGGGACCTGGATCAGATCAGGGATAGCTTTGTTGAATTCATGAACAGCGTGCCCTTTTACGGGCTGAATGTCGTTTGCGGCGATGATCCGGGCGTGCAGTCGGTCCTGCCCCGGGTGCGGCGTCCGGTGGTGACGTACGGCTTTGCGGATTCCAACATGCTGCGCGCGGAAATCATTACCTGCGAGGCGGGTTCCCGGTTCAATGTCTACCGGCATGGCGATTTTTGGGCAGAAGTCACCTTGACCCATCCCGGTCGGCACAATGTGCTCAACGCCTTGGCCGCCATCGGGGTTTCGCTGGAAGCCGGCGTGGCGAAAAGAGACATCGTGCGCGGGCTGGCCGCTTTTGGCGGAGTCGGCCGACGCTTTGAACGCAAAGGCGAGCGGGGCGGAGTGCTGGTTGTTGACGATTACGGACATCATCCGACGGAAATCGCCGCCACCTTGGAAACGGCGCGCTTGTGTCACCCGGACAGACGCCTGGTGGTTGCGTTTCAGCCGCACCGCTTCACGCGGACTCAGGCTCTCTTCGGGGAGTTTTCCAAGGTTTTCGGTCAGGTGGATGAACTGCTCCTGACCGAGATATATCCAGCCAGCGAGTCGCCCATTCCCGGCGTCAGCGGTCAGAGTCTGGCCCAGGCCATCCGTCAGGTGACGTCAACTCCGGTCCGGTTTTTCGAGGACTTTGCCGCGATGCAGGCTGCTCTGGAGAGCATTCTTCAGGACGGCGATTTGTTTCTGACTCTTGGCGCGGGCAGCATCTGGACTGTGGGTCAGAATTACCTGGACGGTGGGCGGTAAGTCATGGGTGCCGCGGTCCTGGGCAAAAAGATGCGCCGCAATGTGGCGCGTCGCACGGATCTCAGAAAGCCTGTCAGCCGGGCCGCGGTGATGGAAAACATCGCTTTGGGAGTGGGACGCACCGTGACCACCCTGCTGCAGTGGACCTTGGGGATCGGTTTTGTCGTCGTGGTCAGCTTCGGCATTCTGATGGCCTATCGTTGGGTGACCAGCCATGATTTTTTTGCGCTGAGGGCCCTTGAAATTCATGGCGGCCAACGGTTGGATCAAAGTGAAATCGCGTCCCTGGGAGGCGTTGCTGTCGGAAGCAATGTGCTGGATGTGAATATTGCAGAAGTGCAGCGCCGTATCGGCGGCAATGAGTGGGTGGAAAGCGTGTCCGTAACCAGGGTCTTGCCGGACCGGATCATCATTGAGGTGACGGAACGCGAACCGGCCTTTCTGGCCGCACGGGACCAGCATATCTACTATGCGGATAAATATGGGCATCCCATCGCGGCTGTGGGCGTGGACAAGTTTATTTCCCTGCCTGTGCTCGACAGGGAGGACGGGGTGCCCGTCGCCGAAGGAGTGCACCGTCTCTTGGATGAAATTTCTCGCAACGCGCTGCCGTTCGGCATGAGCCAGATCGCCTGGCTGCGTCAGGACAGCGCGGAGCAGTTCAGCCTTTATTTGGAAAAACCCAGGATTCTGGTGCAACTGGACGGCACGGACCTGGAGGCGACCTTGGCTTGTCTGGCCAAGCTATGGAACGATTTGGACGGACGAGGGGAATTGGGCAGCGTGGCGTCCATGTTCGTCATGCCCGGCAGGGCCTGGATCAGGCTCGACACGGATCAGAAACTTTAGGGAATGCATGCCGGCCGGAGCCGGAAGATGAGGGGAAGCATGGGCAAGTCTGAATTGATCGTCGGTCTGGATATCGGAACGACCAAAATTTGTACTGTTGTGGGCGAGGTGGGTACCGAGGGAGTGGTGGACATCATCGGTATCGGCACCAGTCCTTCCACGGGGTTGCGCAAGGGCGTGGTGGTCAACATTGAGCAGACCGTGCAATCCATCAAAAAGGCCCTGGAAGAAGCCGAACTCATGGCCGGTTGCGAGATTCGGGCGGTGTATGCGGGCATTGCCGGCAGCCATATCAAGGGTTTCAACAGCCATGGGGTCATCGCGGTCAAGGGCGGCGAAGTCACGGCCCGGGATATTGAGCGGGTTATCGACGCGGCCAAGGCCGTGGCCATCCCGCTGGACCGTGAAGTCATCCACATCCTGCCGCAGGAATACATCGTCGATGACCAATCGGGTATTGCCGATCCCCTGGGCATGGCCGGCGTGCGCCTGGAGGTTAAAGTCCACATCGTCACCGGCGCCGTGACCAGCGCCCAGAATATCGTCAAATCCTGTCACAAGTCGGGCCTTGATGTGGAGGATATCGTCCTGGAGGCGTTTGCGTCGTCCAAGGCCGTCCTGACCGACGAGGAGCGTGAGATCGGCGTGGCCCTGGTTGATATCGGCGGAGGAACTTCGGATATCGCCATCTTTCACGGCAACTCCATCAAGCACACCGGGGTCATAGCCCTGGGCGGGACCAACCTGACCAACGACATTGCTTTTGGTTTGCGCACGCCGACGCAGGCGGCGGAAAAGATCAAGATCAAGTACGGTTGCGCCCTGGCCGAGCTGGTCAAGAAGGACGAGATTATCGAGGTTCCGAGCGTGGGCGGTCGGGAGCCGCGAAAACTGACCCGGCAGGTTCTGGCAGAAATTTGCGAGCCGCGCATGGAAGAGTTGCTGGCCCTGGTTGATCAGGAGCTGATCCGTTCAGGATACAAGAAGCTCATCGGCGCAGGCGTGGTGCTGACCGGCGGCGCATCGCGCATTGACGGCATTCAGGAATTGGCGGAGCAGGTGTTCAATCTGCCGACCAGAACCGCTTCGCCCACCGGAGTGGGCGGGCTCAGAGATGTGGTGGATAGCCCCATGTACGCGACGGCAGTCGGGTTGCTGCTTTACGGCGCGGAAAAGCATGGACGGGACAACAAGATTCGTATCCGCGACAAAAACATCTTCCATTCCATTCTGGCGCGGATGAAAAAATGGTTCGTGGACATCAGCTGAATTGTTTTTCGGGAAAAGGGAAAATCGGAGACTGGGATTAACGTCAACGTTTGGGGGAAGTATGGATTTCCTGGAAATTGAACGCGAAGACAATGCTTTGATCAAGGTTATCGGAGTCGGCGGGGGCGGCGGCAATGCCGTCAACAACATGATCAAGGCCGCAATGCAGGGTGTGACCTTTATTACGGCCAACACCGACATGCAGGCTTTGAAACACTCCAAGGCCGAGTATAAAATTCAGCTCGGCGACAAGCTGACCAAGGGTTTGGGTGCCGGCGCCAACCCGGACATGGGACGCGACGCTGCACTGGAAAGCCAGCCCATGATCCGCGACGCCCTGGGCGACTGCGACATGGTGTTTGTGACCGCCGGAATGGGTGGCGGCACCGGCACGGGCGCGGCTCCGGTTATCGCCCAGGTGGCCAAGGACATGGGCGCGTTGACCGTGGCGGTGGTGACCAAGCCGTTTTTTTTCGAAGGCAAGCGCCGTCAGCAACAGGCTGATCGCGGCATCAAGGAATTGCGTGACATTGTCGACAGCATCATCACCATTCCCAATGATCGCCTGCTGACCCTGGCATCCAAGAAAGCTTCTTTTGTCGACATGCTGGCCAAGGCGGACGAGGTGCTTTTCCATGCGGTCAAGGGTATTTCCGACCTGATCATGGTTCCGGGTCTGATCAATCTGGATTTTGCCGACGTGAAGGCCGTCATGCAGGAAATGGGTCTGGCGATGATGGGTACGGGCATTGCGTCCGGCGACGGTCGCGCGCGTGAGGCGGCGATGAAAGCCATCACCAGTCCGTTGCTTGAGGATGTGACCATTGATGGCGCCCGCGGCGTGCTCATGAACATCACCTGCGGTCCGGATCTGACCATTGAGGAAGTCAGCGAAGCAGCCAGCATTGTCCACGAGGCTGCCCATGAAGATGCGAAGATCTACTTCGGTACTGTTTTCGACATGGATTGCGTGGACGAGATGCGTATCACGGTCATCGCCACCGGCATTCAGGACGGCAATGTCCCGGTGGAAAAAGGCACCAAGGTGACGGCTTTTGCCTCAGGCGGTGCTCCTGTGCGGCAGGGCGCGGAGAGTGAGACGTTCATCCGGCCGAGGACCCGGAAGATCACGCTGAATGACGCCGCTGACCTGAGCGTACCCGCCTACATCCGGGCAGCAAAAAGTCAGCCGGGTGGCGAGGAGCGTCGGTTCGAGACACGGGTCAAATGCGTCAACGGCGCGGATGACGGAGAGTTTTTGTTCGAAGAAGAGGAGTTTGAAATTCCCTCGTTTATCAGAATGCAGGCCGACTAGCCTGCGCTGCTGTTGACGTTGTCGCCCATTTTTGGCGGAGGCCGGATGTCCGAGCTGTTTTATGGCCGTGCGCAGCCTGCGTTAAAGGAATGGGGTGGTCGTTTGCCCGTGGCCCTGGTTTTCCCGGAACTCATGGAGCACGGGCTGTCCACTCTGGGCTGGCAAGTCGTTTATCGGCTGCTTGCGTCCCGCGAGGAGCTGGTTGTAGAGCGTTTTTTTTGGGATCCCACTTCCCCGAGGCCCAGGTCCGTTGACTCCGGACGCGACCTGGGCCTCTTCCCACTTGTTCTCTTCAGTCTGAATTTTGAAGGGGACTTTCCCACGGTTCTCAAATTTCTGGATTCTGCCGATATTGCCGTCGAATCCGCTGAACGTCCCGAATGGCCATTGGTGTTGGCCGGCGGGCCGGTGGCTTTTCTGAACCCATTTCCCATCCTGCCGGCCTTGGACGGCGTGTTCGTTGGCGAGGCCGAAGCCGGACTGTGTCGGGTCGTAGAGGCTATTGCCGAGGTCTGGGTTCATGGCGGGGGCAAAGCCCATGCCCTGGACCGGATTGCGGCGTTGCCCGGCGTGCTTGTTCCTGGCAGGAGCCGGGAGCCCGTCAGACGCGTGGTCAGCATGCATGACGGGATGGAGTTGCGCGAACCGGGTTTTTCCTGCTTTGTCAGTCATCAGGCGCAATTTCGCGATATGCTGCTGTTGGAAGTCAATCGGGGCTGTCCATACGGTTGCAGGTTTTGCGCTGCCGGAAGCATCTATAAGCCCGCCCGGCATGCGAGCATGGAGTCGTTGCAGCAGATTGTGGACAGGTGCGCTCCGCATAAGGTTGGGCTGGTGGGCACGGCCCTGACCGACTGGCCCGAGTTGTTGCCTTTTTTGCGCTGGATGCATGAGCGGGATGTTAAATTTTCTCTTTCTTCGCTGCGGGCTGACGGACTGACCGAAGAACTGCTCGGTTTTATGCGCCATACGGGCACGCGGTCAGTGACACTGGCCCTAGAAGGAGCAAGCACCCGGTTGCGCAGGGCCATGAACAAACAGTTCACCGAAGAAGTTTTTCTGGAAGTCGTGTCCCGCATCAGTCGATTGCAGTTCGGTACCCTGAAGCTGTATTTGATCACGGGCTGGCCGGACGAATCTCAGGATGATTTTGAGGAATTTGCGACGCTGTTGGCAAAAATCGATGCTGCACGTAACCAGGGCCGGGGAAACAGAAAAAAAGGCGTCGAATTGATCTCTGTCTCGGTCAGCTGTCTGGTACCCAAGCCGTGGACGCCGATGCAATGGACTTCGATTCACGATGTGCGGTGGTTTAAGGATGCCATGAGAAACTACAAACGGATGGTCGGCGCCTACAAAGGGATGCGTTTCAGTGGAGAGAATCCGGCCCAGGCCAGATTGCAGATGTTTCTGGCCCGTGGCGGCGAAGAAATATATCCCTTCATTCGCACGGCCTCTGAGGAAGGACTGGCCACGGCCATGGAACGCCATGCCTCCCTGGTGCACGATGTTTTGACGCGACAGTACGATGGGAACACTGTTTTTCCATGGGAGCGGCTTGATATCGGGGTGCGGCGGAAATTTTTATATTCAGAATGGATCAAGTACCGTCGTGGCATGAAATCACCGGTCTGCCCGAAAGAGGGCTGCCACGAGTGTCGGCTATGCGGTCTGGGAGGCTTCCTGGCCGGTGTCGAGGGCGGGCTCTGACAGTGAGTGCTTTTTGAAGAAAAAGCAGTTTCGTCCGCAACGCTTGGCTTGGTACAAGGCCTGATCCGCTGAAAAAAGTCCGGCCTCGATGTGAAGATCGGAATAGGGCTTGAATGTTGAAATGCCGAGGCTGACCGTCACCCGATCCGCCATGGGAGACCCGGGGTAGGGAATGGCGGCCTCAAAAATTGCATCCTGCATTTTCCGCGCGACCTTTTCCGCTCCAGCCTGGTCTGTGTTGGGCAACACCGCAACAAATTCCTCGCCTCCGTATCTGGCGACAAAATCTTCAGGACGCCGCAGGGCGGCTTTGAGGGATTGGGCAACCTTTTTCAAGGCTTCGTCGCCGGCCTGGTGACCGAAGCGGTCGTTGAATCCCTTGAACAGGTCGATGTCGATCATGATGATGGCAATATCATGCTTGCTGCGCTTGCACCTGCTTTTTTCAGCGGCCAGGACTTCCTGGAATTTCCGTCTGTTGGGTATGCCGGTCAGGGGGTCCTGCATGACAAGCTCTTCCAGCATCTCCCGGCGGATGCGGGCCGTCTGTGCCCGTGAAAACAGGACAAGGAGCCCGTACACAGTCAGCGCTCCGATGGTGAGATAGAGGGACAGCGCCCATGTCGTCTTCCACCAGGGGGGGGCTATGGTGATGGTCAAGCTGGCCGGGACTGTCTCGCCCAGGCCTTCTTTGACGAGGAAGACATATTTTCCCGGCGTCAGATGCGCGTAACTGGCGGAATATCTGGGACCGGCGTCAATCCAGTCTGTATCCACCCCGTCAAGTTTATAGAAAAAATGGGGTTTGATATGGGACTCAATGCTTGGATTGGCGAACGTGATGGCCAGGTAGTTTTCGTCGTGGGCCAGGTGAATTTGCGAGGGAGTGCGGCCACGAGTGTCATGCGGCAGGAGCGCGTCGAAAATCCGAACCTCGGCGATGAGTGTTGGCGTGGGCTTGCGGCGAAGGACCTGGCGCGGATCAACCATGAACAGACCGTTGGAGTGGCCGTATCCGATTTTGCCGTCAGGGAAGGCTGCAGGCTTGGAAGTAATGTTTGAGGCTGTGTCCTCTGCGGCGCGCAGCATATGGGATGCTTGACGCGATCCTGACGGGATGCGGAAAATCTTGTCCTGGGTGTGAATCCACATGTCTCCATCGTTGTGGCGATGAAACGACAGCGCAAAGGTAATGGGATTGCCCTGCGGATCCGCCAGTTCCGAAAAATGGCCCGTTTGCAGGTTTGTTCGGAAGATTCCCCTGGAAGCTCCAATCCAGAGTTCCTGGCTGGATGCGGCATAAAGTCCTTTGATGATGTCCCCGTCTTGAAGGATCTGTGCCGGTAAGGTGACGGCAGCGCTGCTGATTGACCGGGTGTCGATGACATGGAGGACGGGGCCGTGATTGACGAAGAGAGTGGAGCCGAAAACTGTTGCGCCGCAGGCATTGGCGGTGTTGGCTGTGGCAACCTTTCGGGCTGAGGACAGCAACTGGTCGCTGACAAAAATGGATTGTCGATCCGCAAACCAGGTTCGTCCGTCTGTGTCGGCATGGAAGACCATAATCGGATCGAACAGCGATCTCATGTTTCCGTTCGGGTCGGGATGCAGCCGCTGAGAGGTCAGGCTTTGCACGTCTCCTTTGGTGGTGACGCGTTGAACCTGGTCTATGCTTCCCAGCAGCAGGG